>NZ_JBEBMB010000003.1:0-159978 GCF_040081915.1 Xenorhabdus sp. SGI240 | reverse complement strand
AGGTTGTCGCTTAGATGTCCGCGTTCAGATGCCGGAAGATTCAGTGTGGAATGTGGGGCAGGAAGATGTAAATGCGACATCTGACATAATTGGTCCGAACAACAGAAGTAATTAGGGGCTATTTGCCCCTTTTAAGATCTTGATGTATCAAGGAGCGGTCAGGTCATCTTGAAAAGAATCTTTTCAAAATAATGTATATCATATGAACCAGCACTTGTTATATAGGTTCGCAATCCACTTAAAAGTAGACTTTTGTCGTTGGTTCTAACGCCATTCCAATGATCAGTTATAACATATTCAGTTGATTCAGGACGTATAATTGCATAAAAGCCTATTTGGAAAACAGGTTGTTGGATGACGTATCTATATTCTCCAGTAACGTTATTATAGGTGAGATCACCTATAGATAAATCTTTGGCTTTGAAAATGCCATTGAATGTTCCTGGTCTGTCATCACTATTGATTATAGTGAGCGAAAAATTCTCATCATGACTCGCATAAGTACCATCTATAGGACCCATAATATTATCCTCTGATTTAATGAAATGTTTTTGTCTCTAACTTGCTAAAAACTCTTTTCGCTAATTCAACAGATAAAATAATTTCTGGATATGTTTTGTGGTGGGGATTTTTTTTCTTACTCTCTCATAAAGTGACAAACGGTAAATTAATAAAGTTTATCTATCGACTGATGAAATTTAGTGTGATGGAAATGAAAAGTGTTGTTTTTTTCTTTGACTTTTCCCTATTTGTACCATCCCCCACACAACCCCAATCAATTCATTCAACTCTCCACACGCGTTTAACTCCTTGATTCCATTAATCTCCGCCCCTGTGCCGGAAATAAGTAAAATCAATGCGTTACGTTAAATAGGATAATTATCCCCTTTTAACCCATTGATTTAATTGAATTCCTGTTCTGTGCAGGAAATAAGCAAAATCAACGAGTTAGCTAAAGGTGGGATTTCTCACCTTTAATTCAGCACGCTTCTGTTTCAAACGGAGGGATGAATTAACTATAGGGGTTCCTTGAGGTTGAGGAGGCTCTGATTTCAGAGGCTCACCTCTTTAAGAGGTTTGGTTTGACCACCGAAAATATCGGTATGCAGTCTGGCGATCATTGGTTCCGACGAAAATCGTCGCTGCAAAATCCAATGTCCCATTATCAGACTTTGAGCGTAAATGATATTTACTCACAGAATTTGCAGGGCAGTAATACTGACTCACAGAATTTGTACACCTCATTAAGGGTTGCACAAACTTTCCGCGTATCATTTAGCGACGCGGTTAATTTGCGACTGACAGTTAGTCAGGTACAAAAAGAAAAGGTATAGAGGAAATCACCATACCTAAAGTGGGATATCACATTTTGAAGATGGTTGGAATTTCAACCATGAATCAGATTTGAGCCATCTACGGCAACTATAGGGATTTCTTCTATAGTTGATTACTATGAAAGTCAAAGGGTAGATTGCTGTGCTATGGTGATAGCGGTTCCCTTTCCATCCTCACCTTGGAACCGCTCTCCCTTTATCCCATTTAATGTTATAAAATCAATTGCTATATGCCGTAGTGAGTACTTTTTTGTTTGTACATATTTGTGTATATACTATATTTATTTTTACGTTTTTTCTTTTTAACAGTTTGTTTATGTTAAATATTTTTTTATATAAATCATTTTATTGAAAGAGACTGTTTGTGTCAGACGATTTTGCGAAAAATGGCATACTAGCCAAAGCCATACCAGGTTTCAAGCCACGCGATGCCCAGCGGGAAATGTCTTCGGCTATTACAGTTGCGATTAAAAAACAGCAACAATTGGTCGTAGAAGCAGGAACGGGAACCGGTAAAACATTTGCTTATTTAGTACCTGCTTTGCGCTCCGGTAAAAAAGTGATTATTTCTACGGGTTCTAAGGCATTACAGGATCAGCTTTACAATCGAGATCTACCCACTATCGTTGAGGCGTTAGGTTTTACCGGCAAGCTGGCGCTATTAAAAGGGCGTTCAAATTATTTATGCCTTGAACGCCTTGAGCAGCAGACGATCGGCAATTCCCAGTTAGACACTGAAATCTTGGCGGAAGTCATCAAATTGAAGCATTGGTCAGGCCATACAAAAGATGGTGATATCAGCACCTGCTACCAAGTGGCGGAAGATAGCACTGTTTGGCCATTGGTCACGAGTACTAATGACAATTGCTTTGGCAGTGATTGCCCATGCTATCAGCAATGTTTCGTTCTGAAAGCCCGTCGAAAAGCAATGGAAGCGGATGTGGTGATTGTTAACCATCATCTGTTTATGGCTGATATGATGGTTAAGGATACCGGTTTTGGTGAATTAATCCCGCAGGCTGATGTGATGATTTTCGATGAGGCGCACCAGATCCCTGATATTGCCAGCCAATATTTTGGCCAGCAATTAAGTAGCCGCCAATTGATGGATTTATCGCGTGATATCATCATGGCTTACCGTACTGAAGTGCGGGATCAGGCACAATTGCAAAAAAGTGCAGATCGTCTCAGCCAAAGTGCACAAGACTTCCGTTTGTCATTGGGGGAAAACAGCTATCGGGGTAATCTTCGTGAAGCCTTGCAACAGCAGCAAGTTCAGCGCGCATTAGTGCGGTTGGATGATGCCCTTGAGCTGTGTTATGACGTGATGAAACTCTCTTTGGGGCGTTCAACCATGCTGGATGCGGCTTTTGAGCGGGCAACGGTGTATCGCAATCGTCTTAAGCGTCTGATTGATGTCAGCATACCTAATTACAGCTATTGGTTCGAAAGTTATGGGCGGCATTTTTTACTGGCTCTGACACCGTTATCTGTTGCCGACAAATTCAGTGAGATGCTCCGTGAACAATCAGGTAGTTGGATTTTTACATCGGCAACATTGTCGGTCAATGAACAGCTAAATCATTTCACTGAACGTTTAGGGCTAAAACAAGCCCAAACATTACTCTTGTCTAGTCCATTTGATTATCAACGTCAAATGTTATTGTGTGTTCCGCGTCATTTGCCATCACCTAACCAAAATGGTGGTGCAAAATGGTTGGCTCGTATGTTGAAACCATTAATTGAAAGCAATAAAGGACGCTGTTTTTTCCTCTGTACTTCTCACCAAATGATGCGCAGTTTAGCGGAAGAGTTCCGTGCCAGTATGACATTGCCAGTATTAGTGCAGGGTGAGACGAGCAAGACGCAACTTCTGGCACAATTTATCTCTGCGGGTAATGCATTGCTGGTGGCGACCGGCAGCTTTTGGGAAGGGGTGGATGTCCGCGGTGATGCATTGTCCTGCGTTATTATTGATAAATTGCCGTTCACTGCGCCGGATGATCCTTTGCTTAAGGCCCGTATTGAGGATTGTCAACTTAAGGGCGGAGATGCTTTTCACGAAGTCCAGCTTCCTGATGCCGTGATTGATTTGAAGCAGGGCGTTGGGCGTCTGATCCGTGATATTGATGATTATGGCGTTGTGGTCATTTGTGATAATCGGCTGGTGATGCGTCCATACGGTGAGGTTTTTCTAAACAGCCTGCCTCCCGCTTCCCGTACCCGTGATTTATCAAAAGCAATTGCGTTTCTGAACTCACGCCCACCGCGGTCTGGGGAATAAAATGTCGGGGCGATGATGTTGGGGCTATGGTAGTATAGCCCCTTATTTTGGATCCTATATCTTGCCGGAGTTAAGGCATGTCCACACGAATTTTAGCTATTGATACTGCAACTGAAGCCTGTTCTGTTGCACTTTGGAATGAAGGTGCTATTGAAGCACAGTTTGAAATTTCCCCACGGGAGCACACGCAACGTATTTTACCGATGGTTCAAGCGGTTTTATCAAAAGGTGGAGTAAACCTGCAACAATTGGATGCGTTAGCGTTTGGTCGTGGACCGGGCAGTTTTACCGGTGTACGGATTGGTGTTGGCATCGCCCAAGGGCTGGCATTGGGCGCTGAATTACCGATGATTGGTGTTTCTTCGCTGAAAACACTGGCGCAAGGGACTTTTCGCTTAACAGGAGCAACAAACGTTTTGGTTGCGATTGATGCGCGGATGGGGGAAGTTTACTGGGGACAATACACTCGTAATTCACAAGGTGAATGGCAGGGCGATGAAACTGAAGCAGTTTTGAAACCTGAGCAAGTGCAAGAAATTATGAATTCCTTATCAGGCGAATGGGGAATTGCGGGAACGGGATGGGAAGCCTATCCTCAATTATTGGACTGCCACTTAATGCTGACAGCAGGCGATGTTACTTTACCCCATGCGGAAGATATGCTGCCACTGGCCATTCAGATGTGGGATGCGGGGGAGGCGACAGCGGTTGAACACGCTGAACCTGTTTACTTACGTAATGAAGTGACATGGAAAAAATTGCCGGGCCGTTAAGGACTTCTGCCTGGCGCAATAAAATTCATGCAACTTGCGGCAGAAAGCAGTGTCCATGAGTATAAAGGGCTAGAGTCTGACTAACCAGACGATGGATGGTTAGTCTAATAAGTTTTTTCTACGTTGGAGGCGTTATGTTCAATGGAATATACTATCGAAGCATACTGCAAACATACTTATCTCACCGTCTATAAAAATCCACTAATCACATTAAAATCAAGTGATGCACGCCATTATATTCTCTCTTTGTCTAAATAGCTGTTCCTAATAGTAGATCCCTGAAAAGATAAAAAAGAAGGGAATTGACTATCAGAGAAGCCGGTGGCGTACAGAACTTCTGGCTAAGCAGTTGAATATGCTATTCCAAAGCACAGTGGCGGCTTCCACAGTCAGGCGCTGGCTACCTAAAATCGGCATTGTCTGGCGCAGAGCGGGTCCTACGCTCAATATTCGTGATCCTCATCGTGATGAAAAAATGGCAAAAATTAATGAAGCTTTAGCCACATGCAGCCGCGATAACCCCGTTTTTTATGAAGATAAGGTGGATATCGATCTCAACCCGAAAATTGGGGCAGACTGGACCTTGAAAGGACAGCAGAAAAAATGGTTACACCCGGAAACAACGGTAAACATTATCTGGCAGGAGCCCTCCACACAAAGACAGGTAACGTGCGTTATGTCTCGGGTTCTCAGAAAAATTCCGATTTGCTCATCGCCATGCTGGAAAAACTGAAACGTCATTACCGGAGAGCGAAAACCATCACAATCATTCTGGACAACTACATGATTCACAAAAGCCGCCGGACACGACTGTGGCTGAAGAATAGCCCTAAATTCAACCTGTTATTCCAGCTTGTTTACTCGCCTTGGGTCAATGTGATTGAGAAACTTTGGCACGCCTTACATGAGACGATAACACGCAACCACAAGTGCAGATATATGTGGCAACTTCGCAGGTGAAGCATTTTATGGGCACGGTATCACCCTATCCCGGAAATGGGCATGGAATGGCAAAGATGTAGCACTATTAGGATCAGTTATTTAGCAACTAATTTTCCACCTGAGTCCGTGTGATACACCATGTTGTATATTTGAAAAATCACTTACACTCTTACTTGTTTAAGTATTTATAAAAATGAATTTTAATTTTTATTATTTTAACCTTGAATTATTTTTACTTATATAGATGTTGTTGTTCTAATTGTGATTGTTTATCGATAAACAATCTAATTTAACTCTGAAATGAAAGAACGTTATTATGATAATGTTAATTAAAATAAAGCTTAGAATGTTATTCTGTCTGTCATGTGTTTTATTTTCGTTGAATGACTGTTTATTTTTTTTATGATCATTTGGTTTTAATATACATGCATTCCATATCAATTGATTAACTTTCTATGAAAAATAAATTTTACTCTATATTGCTCATTATGTTAATGGATTTTCTTTCAATAGGGGATTGAACTAATCAGATATATTTCTTCCTGTCTTGAGTGAAATGGGGGGGTATTACAACATTAGTGAATTCAACGTGAAAAATGCAATGGCTATATTTTTATTTGTTATGGTTTTTTCTCAACTTATTTATGGAGTTGTCATATGGTTAATTTCAACTAATGGAATCGCGATAAATAAAAATCCACTAACTTACATTTACAATTGATGTTTAATTTTAATATAGCGTGGGATAATGCTCTCTGTGGGTATATGAGGTAGATTTAATATTTTATATGACGTCACGAAAGATCTTAAATGGATATCCTCCATCAAAACCTGTCCGGGCACATATTACAATTATTGTGTTAATCAAGCTTAACTTATGATGAAAGTAAGGAAAGAATAATGGCTTATATAGTCGTTGTGGGGGAACGTTTCACTGAATTCAGTGAAAATGACAATGTATTTACATTTGCTCAGGCATTGAAATTTCTTTCTGCTGCTAAATATAAAGATGATTATCAGGTTATCTTTGGTCAGGGACTCTCTAAAGAAAATATTGATGAATTTAAAAATTCATTATGTCATGGTGATAATGATATAACGCTGCTGCTTAATCAGACTCATCTGCTGAGGGAAACAACCCGGAATACACATAAACATAAAGCGGAAAATGTTCTTATTTCCGAAACCATTAAGACAGGGTTGATCTCATATCAATGTCATTTGTTGATTGATGACGGCTGTGCGGAAATGGCCGACCACGTAACCGGGCAGCATATTCAGGGCATGGTTTTACTTGAGGCATGTCGGCAGATGGTTAATTCCGTCTCCGAGCGGTTTCTTATCAAAACAGGTAGTAAGAAATCTTTTGTGCTGCATGCGATGAATTCTGAATTTAAAGAATATCTCTTTCCGGTTGCATCAAGCATGGAAATGACTATCAGGCATTTTCGCCGGGGATTAAGAGGGGATTTTACCGCTGAATGTATTATCACAGTAATGCAGAACAGCACCGAGTGTCTGTGCGTTACCGTTAAATTTAGCGCAATTGATAAAGGATATCTCAGTTTGATTGAGCAACAGATGGCAGCAAAATCGCTCAGTCATCTGCATTGAATTGGTAAATTTGAGGAGTACAAAAATGAGAGAAAAACCGGGACTTATTTGGTATCTGGTGTTGGTTGCGCTACTTGATTTTATCGGTTTGGGAATGGTGGTAGCAATATTCCCACACATGATGATTTCCCACGCGGCTTCACTATTCCCGGACGGCTGGGATCATCAAAAAAAGGTGATTATGTTGGGGGTTTTCCTTGCAATCTATCCTCTTGGCCAATTTTTTGGTGCCTCCATACTGGGCAAAATGTCGGACATTTATGGCCGCAGAAAAATGATGCTAATCACGGTGGCGGGCACCGCAATAGCTTTTGCCGTCAGTGCCTATGCAGTTATTGACGCATCGGCAGGGCTACTGTTGCTTAGCCGTTTGCTGGCCGGGATGATGGCGGGTAACGTGGCGATTGCACAGGCAAGCATGGCTGATATCAGTGAACCGGGCAATAAAACTAAAAATCTCACCATGATCCAAACTGCGCTGGGACTGGCCTGGGTAATAGGACCACCGACCGGGGGCTGGCTAACCAATTTCTCTTTGGGTCCATTCAGCGGATATATGATGCCGTTTGTTATTATGGCTACCATCTTTACTCTGTTATTTATTTACACGCTGGTTGCGTATCCCGATACTCTGGAAAAGCATACTCAGGAAAAAATAAATGTCTTTTCTGGTCTGATACAAATTGTGAAAGCCTACAGCCATACTGAGCTGAGAACAGCATTTTCTATCTGGACGATTTTTGTTGCGGGTTGGTGGCTGTTTGAATCTTTCCTGCCCGCTTATTTGCTGGATATTTACCGTTTCAGTTCGTTTCAGATTGGTACGTTCCTCGCGTCAATGGGTGCAACCTACGCATTATTCCAGTATCTCGTAGTAAGACAGGTTGCCAAATTTGCTAAACCTGAAAATATGGTGCGATATTCACTTGTGATGTCATCACTTGCCGTCATAACAATTCCAATAGTTAGCAATGTTATTTATCTGCATATATTAATTACCCTTTTCGTTACCTCTATGGGATTTGCATTGCCCGGCCTGATAAGCAGTATTTCAAATCTTGCGCCGGAGAATGAGCAGGGCGAAATTATGGGTTCTATCAGTTCCATTCAGGCGCTGGCCACGCTGATGGTCATGTTGGCGGGCGGCTTCCTTGATACCACTAATATCCGGGGCACAGTAGTGGGTGGCGGATTATTGCTGCTAATTAGTTGGCTACTTTTTGTGGTGCGCCTGAGAGTCATTAATCACAAAGCGATTCGCGAGTATGAGGAACCCCAATGAAAAGCCATTATCAGGTATTAATTGTGGGTGCCGGCCCAGTCGGACTGCTGCTGGCGTGCAGGCTGAAGAAAAATGGAATTGATGTGGTAGTGGTTGAAAAAAGATCTTCCCGCTCAACGCACTCAAAAGCACTATCGATGAACGCTGCCTCACTGGCTTTATTACATTCTCTTGGCGTGGTGGAGCGTTTCAAGCAGTCAGGAAAAGAGATAAGTGATATTTCAATTTACTGGGATCAGCAGCGAATTTCACACGTCGACTATCGCCAGTTGAACAGTTGCTATCAGCACATTCTTGCCATTCCACAGCCGGAAACTGAGCGGTTACTGGAAGAGTACTTTGTTGAGCTGGGTGGAGAAATCAGGCGTTCTGCTACGTTAAACGCGATTGATATTGGCTCCAATGGCATTAATGCCAGTCTTGCCGATGGAGGGATATTAACCTGTGACTATCTGGTGGGTTGTGATGGTAGCCACAGCATAGTACGCGATTTTGCTGGTATCACTTTTAGCGGTTTCGATTACGGCATTGATTTTTACCTGTTTGATGCTCAGGTTAGCTGGCAGGGCAAACGTGATGAAGTGCATTATTTTGTCGACGATCAGGGCTTTATTATTGTTATCCCACTGGTGGATGGCAACCATCGTTTTGTACTTCGATGTCCCAGGGAAGATGATTCACTGCCATCGCAGGCTGAGTATCAGTCAGTGTTATCACGTTACATTCCTCAACCCGTTGTCATTGAGCGTGTTGTCTGGGAGTCGAAATCTCAGTTTTACAATCGACTGGCCAGTCAGTACCGGGTGGGCAATATCTTTCTTGCCGGAGACGCCTGCCACCTCTTCAGTCCCATCGGAGGGCTGGGGATGAATACTGGTTTCCAGGATGCCTGGAATCTTGCGTGGAAGTTGACGGCGGTAATCCGCCAGCGGCAACCTGATGATTTACTTGATACTTACAGTGAAGAGCGGCGCAACATGGCGGCGGTGCTGCGTGACAGCACCGATATCAATACCCGTTTTATTGCACGTATCGACCGTGATAACGAAAAAACTCACTACTGGTTGCCTCGTTTCAGCAACAGGCTGCGTGCGAGAACACTGCATCCACAATTGTTCTCAGGGTTGGCACAACGCTACATCGAGCCATCGCTGATTTATGAAGGGAAGCGTCTGACGGGAAAATATTTGCCATACCTAACCCTTATCCAGCAAGAAAACCGCGTTAACAGCTATGACATCGTGGATGGCGAAAATTATCATCTTATTGTGTATGGCGAAAATAATAAGCAGCGACTGAATACCACTCTAATTAATTATTATTTACCAATATATTTTGTCGAAGTTAACGGCTTTGATAAAAAAATCGAATTTCAATCTGGAGAATATCTTCTGGTGCGCCCTGATGGTTTTGTCGCTATTCACGAAAATTGGGAAACTTTGGAAGCTGTTGTTCACTATTTTGAGAAAAATAAAATAAGGAATTCGTTATGAAAGATAAAATACGTCATATCGTTATTCAGTCTATTACAGAACTCAATACGACTTTGCCCGAACCATTACCGATAGAAAATGGTGATGAGTGCTTTATTTATCGGCATGACTCTCACCTTGATTCAATGTCTCTGGTCATGCTGATTGCTGATTTAGAAAGTAAGCTGGAAGATGATTTGGATGTCTCATTAACGCTGGCAAATGAAAAGTCCATGTCGACTAAAAATAGCCCATTTTCATCGGTAGGTCGACTGACTGATTATATTGCTGATTTAATTGGAGAGCATCATCATGCGTAAGCCCGTTACCTTAATTACCGGAACCCGCAAAGGCATTGGCAAGTATCTGGCAGGACACTATGTAGCTCAGGGGCATATTGTCGTGGGATGTAGTCGTTCTGATATAGATTGGCAATTGGCCGACTATCATCATTTTTTGGTCGATGTGATAGACGAACAGGCGGTAAAAACATTATTTAAATATATCCGACAGAAGTTTGGCATTTTGGATAATTTAATCAATAACGCCGGCATTGCCTCAATGAATCATCTGATGCTGACTCCGTTATCTACCGTACACAACATCTTTAATACTAATGTGGCGGGCACCTTTCTGTTTTGTCGAGAAGCCGCGAAAATAATGGTAAAAAATAAATACGGACGCATTGTTAATTTTACTACGGTGGCGGCACCACTAAAGCTTGAAGGTGAAGCGATTTATGCCGCCTCTAAATCGGCGATCTATTCCCTTACTGAGGTACTGGCGCGCGAGCTGGCAGAGTTTAATATCACCGTGAACGCTGTAGGTCCTACGCCGATTGATACCGACCTCATCCGCTCTGTGCCTCAGGGTAAAATGGATCGTCTGATTGCCCGCCAAGCCATCATCCGTAAAGGCGTATTACGGGATGTATCGAATGTCACTGATTTTTTCCTACAGAAAGAAAGCGACTTTATTACAGGTCAGAATCTCTACCTGGGAGGCGTCTAATGGACAGCATTCTGTTATTTGAGCACCTTCACAACAATGGCGGTCGAATTGCTTGCTGGTATCGACAAAAGTCATACAGCTATAAATGGTTATTGTCGCGATGTGATGAGCTGGTCTGTACCTTCAATACGGCCGGGGTGGGTTCAGGCACAATTGTTTCCCTTATCGCAGATTACCAGCCTGACTCCCTGGCTTCACTGCTCGCATTGATCAGACTGAAAGCGATTGTTCAGCCAATGACGCGCCTCAGCGAAGAGGGAATCGTCAGAAACAGTGAAATCTGCAACAGTGAATTTCAGTTGTGGGTTGGCGAAGACGGATTCAAAGATATTCAGCCCACGAAGATGAAGAGTAAACATGCGTTAATTGATAACTTGCGCCATTCCGGGCAGGCAGGCTTGATTATCATGTCTTCCGGAACCTCGGGGCAAAGCAAAGCCATTGTGCATAACCTTGAACAGCTGATTAGCGCGGTGAAGCCCTCTTTGCAACCGAAGATAGTGCTTTCTTTTTTGCTGTTTGACCACATTGGCGGCATCAATACCATGTTGAGTGCGTTCGCTAGTGGTAACTGCCTGGTTATGCCTGAATTACGAACGCCAGAGTGCATTAGTGAAGCCATCTCGCGTTATCAGGTTGATGTACTGATTACCTCACCGTCTTTTCTTAACCTGATGATCTTAAAAAATTGTTTTGAAAATCGTTCACTACAAGCACTAAAACAAATTAACTATGGCAGCGAAGTGATGCCAGATTCAATACTGAATTATCTGACGGAAAAATTACCGACAACCAGAATGACTCAGGCCTATGGACTTTCTGAAGCTGGTGTAATTAAAACTTGCAGCGATGATAACCAGTCAACTTTCATTCGTATCGTTGACGATGGCATCCAACTCAGAGTGAGAGAGAACAAGCTGGAAATCTTATCAAAAACGTCAATGTTAGGTTATATGAATGCACCATCACCCTTTACCGCTGATGGGTGGTTAATAACCGGTGATGTGGTGGAAATGCGCGATGATAGCAGCTTTCGCATCGTTGGCAGAGATACAGAGATGATTAACGTCGGTGGTGAAAAAGTTTACCCTGCTGAAGTGGAGAACATTATTCTTCAACTCCCCAGCGTCGAAGATGTGGTGGTGAATGCGGAGAAAAACGCCATATTGGGGAACATCGTTGTTGCAAGAATAAAAGCCAGTGTCAATATCGATTTTATTCAATTGCGCCGCGAAGTCATTTTATGGTGCAAGAAACATCTTCCCTTATTTAAAGTTCCGCAGAAAATCACCTTTGTTAATGAGGTTGATTATGGCCTGCGATTTAAAAAAAAACGTCAACCAACAATCTGAGGTAAAAAAATGAATAAGACACTGCTACTTGCTGATCTATCTGAACTACTGGAAGTGGAGATCACCTTACTCAACGATGACTATATCCTCAACTCGGAGGGACGATGGGATTCTCTGGCTATAGTTTCGGTAATCGGTGCGATCAATCAGCACTATGCGGTACAGGTTAACGGAGAAGCTCTCGGCCGCTGCCAGAGAGTAGGTGAATTATTTAACCTAGTATTTAATCAAAATATTATGGTTGTGGAATGAACGTCACACTTCGTGGTTTAAAAATAGAGGCGGTTGCCGCTTCTGTTCCGTTAACAAAGCTGACATTGGAGCAACTGGCGCTGCAATTTGGTGAAGCGAAGGTGGCGAGGATTGCGCTCAGCACCGGCATCAACCAGCTGGGCATTGCACAGCCCCAGATACGGGCTTCAGACCTGTGCGTGCATGCAACACGCAAAATTTTTAGTGAACAGACTCATCTCAACGAGATCGACGGTGTAATTTTTGTTTCGCAAACGCCAGACTATCTGATGCCCGCTACTTCCTGCGTACTACAACAGAGACTAGGACTGTGCCAGGATGTGGTTGCCTTTGACATTAACTATGGCTGCTCCGGTTATATTTATGGCCTGTACCAGGCCGCGCTGTTGATAAGTTCGCGCAGCTGCCGCAGGGTTCTGCTCTGTGCGGGTGACACGATGACCCGACATATCGCTGACGACGACCATAAGCTTCGTATGGTGCTGGGAGATGCCGGCAGTGCGACCATCATCGCTGCCGGTGATGATGACTGGGCCTTTGATATTCATACCGATGGTAGTGGCTATGACAAGCTCATCGTCCCACAGGGAGAGGATTTACGCCACGGTTATCTGCAGATGGACGGGGCGGCCGTGATGGAGTTTGCGCTTAAAGTGGTACACAACACCGTGAATAAGACGCTCGAAATGAAGGGATGGGATAAACAGCAGGTGGATCATTTCCTTCTGCACCAGCCCAACCGCTTTATGTTGCAGTACCTCACTAAAAAACTGCGGGTTGCCGCTGAAAAGGTGCCGATTGCGGTGGAAAATTACGGTAACACCGGCCCGGCATCCATCCCTCTGACTCTCTGTCAGCATTTCAGTCACAGCGGACAGCAGCCCGGAACGGCTATTATGTCGGGGTTCGGCGTTGGCTTGTCTTGGGGGACGGTAGGTCTCAGCCTGAAAGATGTCCGTGTATTTCCTCCCTTAACCTGCACCAGCTTGAAGAAGAGGTTGTCATGTCGTACTGTGCATTTTTAGACGTGGATGAAACGCTAATTAATTGTAAAACTTTGCTGGCTACGTTCAGGCATCATTTGAACGCAGTACACGGGGCCTCGGTGGGAGACGCGCGTTTTGCTTGCATAATGGACTCTTTGTCTGATGTGCAGGCTGCAGGTCTCAGTGATCGGGCAAGGTTAAATCAGCTTTACTATCGGCATTTTGCTGGCATTGATGTGGCCAATTTGGCCGCTACCTGTGAATCCTGGTTTAATTCTACCGGGATAAAACGGCTGAAAACCCGGGTATGTGACGAAATTGCCTGCCATCAGCAACGTAATGCACAGATTGTGTTGGTGTCAGGCTCATATCACGCATGTCTGGCCCCCCTGTCGCGCTATCTCAAAGCCAATGCCGTCCTTTGTACCGAATTGGTTAGTGCTCGGGGAGTGTATACGGGGGAATTGCAAGGCTACCCGACCATCGGTGTAGGAAAAGCCCGGCGCATCGCAGATTATATCTCGCAGAAACGGCTCTCTCTGCGTGATTCCGTTGCTTACGGCGATCATCAGAGTGATGTGCCTATGCTGGAAATGGCGGATAAAAAAGTGATCGTCGATAACCACGATCTTTATTCCACCCTCCGCGTTCGCTGGCCTGAACTGGAATGGCTCGATAGCCAGCAGGATGAAGTGGTGTGATGTAAAACAGAGCGGGGTTCTGTTCACTTCACAAACCTGCCATGACTGTATTCGGATCGCAGGGCGTTTGGGCGTGTTGTTATTGAGCCTGAATATTCAGGTGAAAAGTCTCAGCCATTTGAAAACCAGGCATGTGGAACATTACGTTGATACCCGTTTATCTCAGGGTATTACCAAGCGAACGGTGCAAAATGAAATGTCCGCACTGCGTAATATCTTTCGCATGGCAGTCAGGGAGAAACTGGAAACTTCTCCGCGCCTGAGCAATCAGGCATTAAGATTAAGCGGAACCAGCCGTGCCGGAACGAAAACGTTGGTATGAATCTCAGCGAATGATTTTTCCCCCTGCTGTAGGAACTGATCTATGGAGCTATTATGGCAACCCTTATGATCCGTTTTGGCGCGGTTATTCATCATTACAGCCTGTATCAGTTGAAACAATTTTAACTGAATAAACCTCTTGTCAACCAAGGGGGATCTGGTGTGACATGAACTCCTGATAATCATCCTTTAACTGGTATGCCTTACTTATAACTGTTTGGAATAATAGTAAGACTCCAAGCCAAAAATTATTAAATCAGTGTATAATTAGTTAATTATAAATCCAAGTGCTAATAATTTAACTAATTTATTGATAAATAATAAAAAATACTCAGGCGGCAAAAGCTGCCTTATTTTTTTGCAGTCATTGATAGTATTAAATTAGTGATGTGTATCGCCAACCTGAACATTGTTGCTTTGCAAACTGGTACGCTGAGTTAATAATTTGTTAAATATACAAGTCAGGTTTGTTTTATGGTCAGTGGTTACATCGCAATTAGATTTCAGGAGTATTCAACTTGGAAAAAGTTTGGCTAAAACATTATCCGGCAGATGTTCCGGCAGAAATCGATCCCGATCGTTATTCGTCGTTGATTGAAATGTTTGAAAATGCTGTAGCGCGTTATGCCGATCAAGTCGCATTTATCAATATGGGCGAGGTAATGACTTTCCGTAAATTGGAAGAGCGTAGTCGTGCCTTTGCTGCCTACTTACAGGATGGCCTGGGGTTGAAACAAGGGGATCGCGTGGCATTGATGATGCCCAATTTGCTGCAATACCCTGTGGCACTATTTGGTATCCTGCGTGCAGGTATGGTTGTTGTCAATGTGAACCCGCTCTATACCCCGCGTGAATTGGAACACCAGCTTAATGACAGTGGCACATCTGCCATTGTTATCGTTTCTAACTTTGCTCATACCCTAGAAAAGATTGTCTTTAATACGCAAGTCAAGAACGTTATTTTGACGCGTATGGGTGACCAACTTTCACGTCCCAAAGGGACTCTTGTTGATTTCGTCGTTAAATACATTAAGAGGCTCGTGCCTAAATATCACTTACCGGATGCTATTTCGTTCCGTAGTGCGATTCATAAAGGCTATCGCATGCAGTATGTCAAACCAGATATGAAAAACGAAGATCTGGCTTTTCTGCAATATACAGGGGGCACCACAGGGGTTGCGAAAGGTGCAATGCTGACTCATCGTAATATGCTGGCAAACCTTGAACAGGCCAGAGCCTGTTATTCTCCGTTATTGAGGCCTGGGCAAGAGCTAGTGGTAACTGCACTGCCGTTGTACCATATCTTTGCTTTAACGATAAATTGCCTGTTCTTTATTGAATTGGGGGGGCAAAATTTGTTGATTACCAACCCTCGTGATGTAAACGGCACGGTCAAGGAACTGTCGCGTTATCATTTTACTGCATTATCGGGAGTTAACACGTTATTCAATGCCTGGCTGAATAATCAGGAATTCCAGAAGCTAAATTTTTCCTCATTACGTTTATCTGTTGGTGGCGGCATGGCCGTACAACGAGTGGTGGCTGAAAAATGGCAAAACTTAACAGGTTGTCATCTGTTGGAAGGTTATGGATTGACAGAATGTGCACCTCTGGTTTCAGCTAACCCGCATAACTTGACCTACTACAGTGGCAGTATTGGCTTTCCCGTTGCTTCAACAGAAATCAAGCTGGTAGGGAATGATGATAATGAAGTTTCGCCGGGCGAAGCAGGTGAAATGTGGGTGCGGGGACCACAGGTAATGAAAGGTTACTGGGATCGCCCTGATGCGACTGATGAGGTGTTGAAAGATGGCTGGTTGGCAACTGGGGATATTGCCAGCGTAGATGAAAAAGGCTTTTTACACATTGTTGACCGGAAAAAAGACATGATCCTGGTTTCTGGATTTAATGTCTATCCAAATGAAGTAGAAGATGTTGTTTCTTCCCATCCTAAAGTGTTAGAGTCGGCAGCAGTGGGCGTTCCGAGTGAAAACTCAGGAGAAATTGTCAAAATATTTGTGGTACGCAAAGATCCCAGTTTGACTGAGGATGAACTTAAAACGCATTGCCGTCGTTACCTGACGGGATATAAGGTGCCGAAGCTCATTGAATTTCGTGATGAATTACCAAAATCTAATGTCGGTAAAATTCTTCGCAGAGAACTTCGCAATGAAGAATTGGCAAAAGTGGATAATGCTGCTACAAATTGAGCCTATTTATTGCCATATCCCATTGCACATCAACAGCGCCGGTTTTACCGGCGTTGTTGTGCATGTCTTATGAATGGTTAAGAGAATGATGTTTTGAATTATCAGTTGATTACTACCGATGCCCAATTGCAGTCAACTTGTGAGCAGGCAAAAAAACACGCAAGAATTGCACTGGATACTGAATTTGTACGTACACGGACGTATTATCCTCAATTAGGTCTGATACAACTGTTTGATGGTGAACAGCTTTCTCTGATTGATCCCCTCGAAATTTCGAAATGGCAGCCCTTTAAGGAGCTATTGACAGATCCGAACGTATTAAAATTTATCCATGCCGGCAGTGAAGATTTAGAGGTTTTTAGTAATAGTTTCCAGTGCTTGCCAGAACCCATGATTGATACTCAGGTACTGGCTGCATTTATTGGTCACCCCATGTCATGTGGCTTTGCGACATTAGTTGCTGAGTATTTGCATATTGAATTGGATAAGAGCGAATCCCGCACTGATTGGTTGGCTCGACCGTTGAGCGAAAAACAATGTCAATATGCGGCGGCGGATGTCTACTATTTATTACCGTTGGCCGATATTTTGATGGAAAAAACAGGGCAGGCGGGATATTTGGATGCGGCAAAAGATGAAAGCAATCTGATAGCCGAACGCCGTAAAGAAGTATTGACGCCGGAATGTGCTTATAAGGATATGAGTAACGCCTGGCAATTGCGCCCAAGGCAATTGGCCTGTTTGAAAAAATTGGCTGCATGGCGTTTAAATCAGGCTCGTGAACGTGACTTGGCGGTCAATTTCGTGATCCGCGAAGAAAATTTATGGCAGGTTGCCCGTTATATGCCAACTTCTTTGGCAGAATTGGACGCTCTGGGATTGAGTGGGCAAGAAATTCGTTGTCATGGTCGTCGGTTGCTGGCGATGGTTGCGGAGAGCAGGGATATTCCCGCAGAAGCGTGTCCGGCTCAAATTGTGAATTTGGTTGATTATCCTGGTTATCGTAAGGCGTTTAAAGAAATTAAATCTTTGGTCGCTCAGGTGGGGGAATCCCATTATTTCAGTGCCGAACTGCTGGCTTCTCGCCGTCAAATTAATCAATTACTTTGTTGGCATTGGAAATTGAAAGCGCCGGAATATCAACCTGAGTTAATCAGGGGTTGGCGAGGCAAGTTACTGGCTGAACCTATCGCTGAAATATTGGCAAATTATTCGCAGGAATAGCGTTAATTCAATCACAATTATAGTCTTATTTATGAGATGTAGTACATAAGATGTCAATTTGATCCCTGCCTGATATATAGGCAGGGAAAATTATCTTTACTTCCTGATCTATACCAATCCAACTTCAAGATGCGTGTGATATTTCCCCGTGCAGCGGGGAAATATAAGGCTTCGCGTCGTCTTGCGGATTGCAGCTTGAGGTTTATCAAGTATATTATTTAAATAACAAACTGTTTTACAAAAATCACCGACTTAAATTAAATAGCGTCGTTTGATATGGCTATTTTGGCGATTCCTCAACCTCAGGTAATGTTACATTCAGTTCTAGTACAGAGATATCATCATTTTTTTGCTCAAACTGCACAGAAAGCATATCTGGATCGATTTGTACATACTTACAAATTACAGCCAGAATATCCCGTTTCATGTCGGGCAAATAGGCAGGCTCAGAGTCACCACGGCGCCGCTCTGCCACGATGATTTGTAGCCGCTCCTTGGCGATATTGGCTGTCGGTTTTTTTCTCGACAGGAAGAAATCTAACAAAGCCATGCGTTACCCCCCAAACAGGCGTTTTAAAAAGCCCTTTTTTTCTTCTTCGATGAAGCGGAAAGGCCGCTCTTCACCAAGTAAACGTAAAACAGTATCTTCGTATGCTTTACCCGCGTCAGAGTCTTTGTCCAAAATGACCGGTTCCCCTTGGTTGGATGAACGGAGAACAGATTGATCTTCCGGGATAACACCAAGCAAAGGAATACACAAAATTTCCAGTACATCTTCCATACTCAGCATATCGCCACGGTTCACACGTCCCGGATTATAGCGTGTTAGCAGGAGGTGCTCTTTGATAGATTCGTCACCTTTTTCTGCCCGGCGTGATTTGGATGCCAGGATACCTAAAATACGATCAGAGTCACGAACAGAAGATACTTCTGGGTTTGTCGTAATAATTGCTTCATCGGCAAAGTAGAGCGCCATCAATGCGCCGCTTTCAATACCAGCAGGTGAATCACAGATAATGAAATCAAATCCCTGTTGATCCAATTCATTCAGAATTTTCTCAACGCCATCTCGGGTGAGGGCTTCTTTATCGCGGGTCTGGGACGCGGGCAGAATATAGAGATTATCTGTGCGCTTATCTTTGATAATTGCCTGATTCAAGCTGGCGTCACCTTGAATGACGTTCACAAAGTCAAAAACCACACGGCGTTCACAGCCCATAATGAGGTCGAGGTTCCGTAAACCGATATCAAAATCAATAACGACGGTTTTTTTTCCTCTTTGGGCGAGGCCGGTAGCAATGGCCGCGCTTGAAGTGGTTTTGCCAACGCCACCTTTACCAGATGTAACAACAATAATGCGTGCCATGAAGCGATTCCTTGTTATAAGGGCTAGACTAAAGTTTCAATAGTTAATTCATTGTTTACCAGACGTAATTTTGCTGCCTTGCCAACAAAATTTTCAGGGATTTTCTCGCTGAGCCAATATTGACCTGCAATAGAGGTGAGTTCAGCGTTTAAATGGGTGCAGAAAATCTGGCTTTCTTGATCACCAGATGCGCCAGCCAATACTCGTCCACGCAGCACACCATATATATGAATATTTCCATCAGCGATTAATTCTGCACCAGCGCTCACATTATTTGTCACAATAAGATCACTGTTTGGTGCATAAATTCTTTGTCCTGAACGAACAGGTGTATTAATTATACGAGTTTTTTTGAAAATAGGTTCAGCCGGTTTATTTTCTTGAGTAAGAAATTTCTGACTTTTACCTTCTTTCAATAAAGGAAGTTCAGATTTTAGAACGAATTCTCGTTGTTCTTCATTTTGACAACCGCTGATGCCGACGATGCGCAATCCAACTGACTCGATGGCTCGGTGGAGTGTGGGGAGATCTGCATCAACAGGGAGAGCAGATATATTGATAACAACGGGCGCATTTTTCAGGAACTCGGGCGCTTGCTCCATTTTTTCCTGCATAGCTTTATGAATGACTTCCGGTTGGTCATCATATAAATGAACGACCGAAAGCGTAAAATTACTGCCTTTTAGCTCAATTGGCGATTGTGACATCGATATTCTGACTCAGCAAGGTTAAGTTTCCCAAGGTAGTTTATACAAACATTTTCCTAAGCCTCTGGGAGACGATATTCTTAGATATAATAAGCATGTTATAGTTAGTGAATTATTCAAGCAAGTCACAGCGTTAATTTAAAAGAGTTTATAACAATGATTTGTGTAATCTACAGAAGCCCAAAACGTGACCAAACATATCTATATATTGAAAGAAAGGGGAATTTTTCACGCGTTCCTGAAGATCTGTTAAACGCATTTGGTGAACCTCAATATTCAATGATGATTTCATTATCTGAAAGGAAAAAACTGGCTAATGCTGATATTGAAAAAGTAAAACTCGCGTTGAGTGAGCAGGGTTTTTACCTGCAAGTACCACCGCCAGTGGGAAGTTTGCTCAATGAGCACCTGGCACCCAATAAGCCGCCTAAGCAATAAAAATCGCTGGTCACTGCCTGATCCTGAATTATTGATGAGGAGCCGATTTATGAAATTAATCACTGGGCTGACTTTATTGACAGCAACTTTGCTGACAGGGTGCAGTACATTAAGTGGTAAACAAATAAGTGCCAAACAATTGTACTATCCATCCGTGTTGGCTTCACGATCTCAAGCCGAAGTCAGGGCATTGGAGCAGGATTTTCCATTGAATGCCCGTGAGCCATCACAATTTCCTGCTTATGTGGCCTTGCTAAAACAGCAAGCCAGAGAGCAGGGGATCAGTGAAAAAACATTGGATCGGGCATTTGCCAATATCCATTTTATTCCGCGCGTCATTAAAGCCGATCGTAACCAGCCAGAAAAAAAAGTGACTTTGAATGATTACCTGAACCGCATCTTGCCAGCGCGTAAGATTGAACAGGGTGTCAAGGAGTATGAAGATAATCATCTCCAGCTAAAAAGGATCAGCGACAAATACGGTGTACCCAAAGCCTATATTGTTGCATTGTGGGGATTAGAAAGCGGTTTTGGCAAATTTCAGGGAAAAGAAGATGTCATTTCGGCGTTATCCACGCTGGCTTTTGAGGGACGTCGAGAAGTATTTTTTATCAAACAGTTACTGGCAGCGTTAGAAATAATTGAAAATCAATATATTGATAAAGATCAGGCGCTGAAAGGTTCCTGGGCGGGTGCAATGGGCCAAAATCAATTTATGCCAACTTCTTACTTAACGTATGGTGCTGATGGCGATAGTGATGGCCAAATTGATATTTGGAATAATAAAGCAGATGTTTTTGCCTCGACTGCCAATTACTTACATAAGGAAGGGTGGAGACAAGGTTTACCTTGGGGGTATGCTATTTCGTTACCTACAGGCTTTGATATCGCTTTAGAAGGCGTTAAACCTGAACAGGGAAAAACCATTGCACAGTGGCAGGTATTGGGAATTTCATCTCCTCATTTTGCTAAGTTGCCCGCAAATACCAAAGGTTGGATAGTCATCCCTGATGATTCGGCACAACGGGCATTTTGGGTGACACAAAATTTCCGCACTCTCATGCACTGGAATCGTTCTTACTATTTTGCGCTCAGTGTTGGTATGATGGCGGACGGTATCATGCAACGTACTCATTTTTTCACTCGCTGAATCGCTGAAAATCAAATCCTGAAAACAAGATAAAGGAACCATGTAATGTACCAACATCGGGATTGGCAGGGGATATTGTTGGATTTTCCTGCTAATAAGGTTGTTTGTGTCGGCAGTAATTACGACAAGCACATGAAAGAAATGGGTTCTCAATCCACTGAAGAGCCAGTGATATTCATTAAACCTGAAACCGCGTTGTGTGATCTGCGCCAACCTGTTTTCATTCCACAGGAATTAGGTGCTGTGCACCATGAAATAGAATTGGCTGTTTTGATTGGCTCGGCACTTAAGAATGCCAATGAAGAGCGAGTCAGTCAGGCGATTGCAGGCTTTGCAGTTGCACTGGATTTGACATTACGTGATTTGCAACGTGAATTTAAACAATCGGGGCAACCGTGGGAAAAAAGTAAAGCATTTGATCGATCATGCCCGATATCGGGATTTATTCCTGTCAATGCTTTTGATGATCCACAAAATGCCGAACTTTCTTTGACAGTAAATGGCCAATTGCGCCAAAACGGCAATACGAGTGACATGCGAATGCCTATCATCCCGTTGATTAGCTACATGTCGCGTTTTTTTACCTTACGTCCGGGCGATATTATCTTGACGGGAACGCCTGAAGGCGTGGGGCCATTGCAATCTGGTGATGTGTTAGATGTTTCTCTCAATGAGCACGTTTTGACAACCAGAGTGATTTAACACGAGGAATGACAGACATTATGTCTCAACCTTTCTGGCAGGTGAAAACCTTAGAACAAATGACAGATCAAGAGTGGGAAGCGCTATGTGATGGCTGCGGTCAGTGCTGCCTGCATAAGTTGATGGATGAGGATACGGATGAAATTTATTTCACCAATGTTGCTTGTAATCAACTGAATATTAAAACCTGCCAGTGCAAGAATTATGAAGATCGTTTCAGATACGAGCCTGACTGCATCAAATTGACCCGTGAGAATATGAACACCTTTGAATGGCTGCCAAAGACGTGTGCCTACCGTCTGATTGGCGAGGGGGGGAAACTCCTTCCGTGGCACCCACTGGTTAGCGGTTCAAAATCGGCAATGCATGCGGAGCGTATTTCTGTCAGGCATATCGCTGTGCGTGAAGCGGATGTGGTGGATTGGGAAGACCATATTTTAAATACACCAATGTAATTATTTTATTATTTGATATGAAAGGGATTTTATATCAAATACATATAATGTAAGTACTGGAATTGGCATTAATATCGAATTTTTCTCCCGTTTTTCTGACTTTAAGCAGTAAAGAAAAACTGATAACTTGTTTGGTTGAAAGTTAAAAACAAGGAAAGAGAAATGGCAAGTTATTTGATTCGCGTAGAGCTTTATGGCACGGGTATTGAGGGTTATGAAAAATTACATAAAAGGATGACGGCGAATCAATTCAGCCAATCTATCCGTTTTCCTAATGGGAAATGGCATCGCCTGCCTGGTGGAACTTATATTGGTAATTCGACGATGGAATCCGAGCAGTTGGCGGAAAAAATCAAATCTATGGCTACGCCATTTTCAAACAAAGATCCGTCGATATTTGTTTGCACTTACAGTAACTGGAGTGCATCGTTATACCCCGAAAAACCACATACTGAATCCGGTTCAGGTGAATAATTTGTTAAAAACCACGTATTGTGGTTTTTTTTATGCGTTAGCTCTCCTATTCTGGTCAGTTTTATTACCTGAGCATTGTCTTATTACTACAACAACCTGGCTAATTTAATACCCTTTGTAATAAATATTAGTATGGAACTTATGCTGCATACCAAATATATATTAAATGCTGTTTATATTTTTTATGTCAGACAGTCGGGACCACTACCGTGCAGCTATGGATGTTTGTTTGATAATGAGGGAAAGTAAAATGAAGAACAGATTGATGAGCTATGTAACGTTTGTAGGGGTTTGGATTACCGTAACATTGACGATTGGTATTATCTTGTCATAAGAACATAAGAGAAATTAACCATAAACCCTGCATTGTCCTGTCTCTTGATCATATTTCATAGGTCAAGAGACGTGGACAACAAATAACCTGCTTTACTCTCTCTTTTTCCAGTCTATTCAACAATATTTGGACAAACCTTTCCAGAAACTAATTGCTGAATATTTTGCAAAGTTGTTTCACTGATACTGGTTAAGGCTTCTTCGGTTAAGAATGCCTGATGGCCGGTGAACAGTACATTATGGCAAGAAGACAAGCGGCGAAAAATATCGTCCTGGATAACGTCATTTGATTTATCTTCAAAGAATAAATCTCTTTCATTTTCATAAACATCCATACCTAATGCACCAATTTTTTGTTGTTTCAGCGCGTTAATGGCAGCCACGGAATCAATGAGGGCACCTCGGCTGGTATTGATGATCATCACGCCATCTTTCATTTTGGTGAATGCCGTATCATCTAATAAATGGTGGTTTTCCGGTGTCATGGGGCAATGCAGGGAGATCACATCTGATTCAGCATATAAAGTGTCCAGGTCCACATATTCCACACCCATATTCAAGGCTTCAGGATTGGGATAGGGGTCATGTGCCAGTAAACGCATTCCAAAGCCTTTCAGAATCCGCAAAGTAGCAATACCGATCTTTCCTGTTCCGATAATGCCCGCCGTGCGTTTATACATGTTAAAACCGGTTAACCCTTCAAGGGAAAAATTGGCATCGCGGGTGCGCTGGTAGGCACGGTGGATACGTCGATTAAGACACAACATCAACCCAACAGTATGTTCAGCAACGGATTCAGGGGAATAAGCAGGCACTCTAACAACCTGAATACCTAATTCTTTCGCTGCATCCAGATCGACATTGTTAAATCCGGCACAGCGTAGTGCCAGGATTTTGATATTCATCTCTGCCAGTTCTTGCAGCACTTCCCGTCCCCCATCATCATTGACGAAAATACATATGGCATCCGCACCAACGGCATTTTTGGCAGTTTGTGGACTTAAAGGAAAATCAAGAAACTCGATATGATAATCAAAGCCAGGTTTTTGGTTGAGCATTTCAAAATGCTTACGGTCATACTGCTTTGTACTGTAAACAACCAGTTTCATAACAACATCTCCACTCAGTAACTATAGAATCATTCGAGCCATTCATTAAATTCACTTTGCTGCAAAAACGGCCTGCAATCATGATGTCTCCTGAAGGTTCTAAGCGTTATCTTTCGCTATACTCGAATAAATCGCCGGATAAGCTATTCATAGGGATAGCTTATATAATAAATCGGCTTAGAGCCTGATATGAGATTATCATAACAGGAAGTTGTTCTCAGGTTGACAAGATGAGATAAGGATTTAATGGCAAAAATACTCAAAATGTTTGCAGTGATGGGGATACTGCTGGCGTTATTGGTGTCGATGGGATGGTATACACTTCCTCGCTGGTTACCATTGCTTGCCAGTTATTGGTTGCCACAAGGAGTCACTTTTTCGTTGAGCCAACCTCGGTGGAAGAACAGTGAATTGTGGTTAGATGAATTGTCATTGCAAGCGAAAGAGTGTGAATGGATCAACGTCTCCGGGCTATCTGTGGAATATTTATCCGGGGAAAATAGTGAAAATCGCCGCTGGAACATTCATGTCGCCAATATTGACAGCCAGAACCAATGCCTGGCGCAACTCCCTGTAACAGAAGGGCAATCAGCCCCATTATCAGTGCAAGAGATATTATCTGCGATACCTTCGGTTAACCTTACTGTTGATCGGCTGGCTCTTATGCCCTGGCAGGAGTTTGCAGGCAGGTTTCAATTTAGCTCATCATCTCAGGGGCAAGTGTTCTCTTATCAGAGTGAAAAATTAAAACTCAATGCGCATATTGCAGACAAACAGGAACTCATTGTTCAGCGTTTTATTGTGAAGTTGCCTGAACAGGTGATGTCCTTGAATGGAAATATCGTATTACCCTTGAATACTGCAACGCTTCCAGAACAAGGCCAAATCATAGCGCACTTATCTCTGAGCCAATATCCCGATCCGTTGCAACTGATATTGAATTGGCAGGAACAGAGTGGGTTGCTCACCGTTATTGAAGGAAAAAATCAGCGGGCATTGGCAGAATTACCCTGGTCATTTGATGAGTCGCAGTTCCAGATTGTTAATGGAAAATGGCAATGGTTGGAGAGTAATCAAGCGTTGTCTGGACGGGTGAATATTACGCTTGAACAATGGAAAAAAGGTTTGTCAGGTATGTTCGTCAGTGGACGGGTAAATCTGGTCACCCAAAATGAGCAGGGCAAAGGTAATGTTGTTCTTTCCGTGAAACCAACGCCAGTCAATATAACCAATGCTCATATTCCGTTTCAGTTTACCGGGCAAATGAATCGTGGTCGGATGGTCATGACCATGTCATTGCCTGCCATTATTACAGGGCCATTGGTTGATTCTAAAATCACTTTTCGTCCAGGTGCCCTGTTTCGGGCATGGGGGAAGGTCAGTGAAACATTTACGGTCAAGGAAGCCAGATTACCTTTGGCGGGCACTTATTTGACTCGTGATGGCTTTACTGGCCGTCTTCAAGCCATTGTGATGGCACAAGACCGTTATTGGGGGGAATTTAAGCTACATCTGGATGGTTGGGCAAAAGATTTTATACCCGATCAGGGAAATTGGCATTGGCGTTATTGGGGGAATGGGCATTTACCGCCATTACAAGCTAACTGGGATATCGCTGGCAGAGGCAGTTGGAATCAATCAAAGATAACAGTAGAGAAATTAAATACCGGCTTTGATCTTATCCAATATGGTCTTGTGAAGATGAAAGCACCGCGCTTACAACTGACAAATTCGTTAATTTGGGAGAGGGTGGCAGATCGCCCTAATTTAACGGGAGATTTACAATTGTCTGCCCAGAAAACAGAATTTCGTTCTGGTGGTTTTTTGCCTGCCTTTGATTTTAAGGCCACGCTTACAGGAGCATCTCCAGATAACTTTATGTTGAATGGCAAACTGTACTCTAACGGTATTGGTCCCATTCCTTTTTATGGTCGTTGGGATGGAGAGCGATTGAGGGGAGAAGCCCGCTGGCCGAGGCAATCTTTATTAGCCTTTCAATCTCTAATTCCGTCAGATTTGGGTATTACCGTGCTTGGTGGAACTATTTATGCTCAGGCCGCTTTTTCGGCAGCAAAGGGGCAAGGATTGCGTGCGGGGGGACATTGGGTGGTCAAAAATGCGGGTATGTGGCTGAAAAATGGGGAAGTGAATGACCTGGATTTTGTTTTACCGTGGCGTTTACAGGGGCACACGTGGCAATTAGGGCTGGGATCTCCCGTTCAGTTGCGGATCAAAGCCATTAAGGGGCTGTTTGATATGCAAAATGTAACAGCTGATCTACTGGGTTACTACCCAGCCACGGACGAACAACCATTGACGTTGACCAATGTGAATGTGGACATGCTGGATGGGAAATTGGCCATGGACCAATTACAGATCCCACAAAAAGAAGCCGCTGTATTACGGTTTAACAAACTGAATTTGAGTAAATTGTTTGGCATATTAAAAGTCAAACAAATGGCGATGTCAGGAAAAATCAGTGGTGAATTACCCGTATTATTAAATGATAAACGCTGGATTATTCAACGAGGATGGCTAGCCAATGAGGATTATCTGACATTAAGGTTGGATAAGGATACAGTTGATTCTATAGGAAAAAATGATTTATCGGCAGGTATGGCAATGGATTGGCTGCGTTATTTAGAAATCGACCGGTCAAAAGCGTATGTTACGCTCGATAATTTGGGGATCTTAACATTGCATTCAGAAATTAGTGGTGTAAATCCTGTGGTGGATAGAAAACGTGAAGTGAGGCTTAACTATCATCATGAGGAAAATATTTTTCAATTATGGCGTAGCCTGCGTTTTGGCAGTAACTTGGAAGAATGGCTGCAGAAAAATATATCTGTAATGGGTGGGAGCGATAAATGATAACGAACATTGGATTCAGGTTGTCAACGGTCAGAAGGGGTGTGATGTTGGTCAGTGTAGCCTTATTCAGTATGGCATTGATGGGCTGCATCAGGCTGGAAATGGCAACACCGGATAAGCCTATCAACATCAATATGAATGTCAAAATTGAGCACGAAATTCATATTAAAGTTGACAGGCAAATTGAAGATATGCTTAAAAACAATTCTAACTTATTCTAAGGCTAACACATGAAAAAAGTAGGAACGATATTTCTGTTAAGCCTGTTATTCAGTTCTTTTGCCATGGGCATGACGTTGAATGAAGCAAAACAACAGGGGCTGGTGGGAGAGACATTCAGCGGCTATCTGGCACCGGTAAAAAACACTCAAGATGCTCAATCAGTCGTGGAAAGAATTAATGATGAACGACAAAAGAAATATACTGAGATCGCGGCTCAAAACAACATGACGACAGAACAAGTTGCCAGGATGGCAGGAGAGAAGTTGGTAAACCGAGCAGCCTCTGGAGAATATGTGCTCAGTATTAATGGTCATTGGGTGCAGAAATAAACGCGCCCGTTTGGCGCGCTATCTCATTTTTCTTATGGGATATTTTATTGAACGATCTCAGGCAACGATTTTTTCGATTTGCTTCTGCCCCATTTTCAATATGATATTATCTATCTCTTCACGGGCGTCTTGATGTGTCTGGTTAGCGGATTCTGCCCCCATAGCCAAGCCTTCAGCAAATACAAATTCCACATCTGTAATACCGATAAATCCGAGGAAAGTACGTAAGTAGGGGGTCACCGAATCTGTTGGGTTGTTTTTGTGAATGCCGCCCCGACTGGTTAAAATAACTGCTCGTTTGCCTTCCAGCAACCCTTGTGGGCCTTTTTCAGTGTACTGGAAAGTCATGCCCGCACGGGCAATCAGATCAAAGTAGGCTTTTAGTTGAACAGGAATAGTGAAGTTGTACATTGGCGCAGTGATGACAATAACATCGTGTGCTTTTAACTCTGCGATCAGCTCATCTGATAGCGCCAATCCGGTTTTTTGGCGTTCTGTCAATTCCGCATCGCTTGGACGCAAGGCACTGACTAACTCTCCATCCAGTACTGGAATGGGGTTTTCAGCCAGATCACGTGTGGTAATGTTGCTCTCTGAATGGTCAGCCAACCACTTTTCAACAAAATAGTCGGCCAGTTTATTGCTTTGGGAATATTGTGCCAGAATGCTGGATTTCAGAACCAGTACTTTACTCATTCTCTATCTCCTCAGTTATCTACAACCCAAGTTACTAATAACTTCATTGATAATATTGTTTGTGCATCATATTTTATATAGGGAATTGTTCAGTCAATAGCTCAATATTTTGAGATATTCATTCAAATTCATTGAATCAAACGATGAATTGGTGAGGTGGGGACTATATATGGAGTACGTGAGATCGCATAAGATATGTTACACTTCCGATATCGTTATGTCATAAAAAAATAATCCTCTTGGCCTGCAAAGACAGCGCTACTCAGTTAAAAAACGTCACAAGGATTTATCACGTGGAATCACCGTTGACAGCACCATTTGCTGAATTATCCGCTGAACTTGATCACACACCGCTGCGCGATCAGTTCCGTTTAAAAAAACGTCTGCATGGCGCAGCAAAAATTAAGAATCAAGTCTCCTTGCAGGCTGTAGTACAATCCATTGCTGCGGATATAGCGACTGCAAAACAGAAAGTCATGAATCGCCAGGCTGCATGTCCTTCGGTTCAATATCCTGAAAACCTGCCGGTTAGCCAGAAGAAAGCAGATATTTATAAAGCTATTCGGGATAATCAGGTTGTTATCATTGCCGGGGAAACCGGTTCAGGTAAAACAACTCAGATCCCCAAAATCTGCCTTGAATTGGGAAGGGGAGTCAAAGGGCTGATCGGCCATACCCAGCCTCGTCGTTTAGCAGCACGTGCGGTTGCTAACCGTATTGCGGATGAACTGGAAACGCCGCTTGGCTCGACGGTCGGTTATAAAGTTCGTTTTAATGATCAGGTCAGTGAAAATACGTTGGTCAAATTGATGACTGACGGTATTCTGCTGGCAGAATTGCAGCAAGATCGTTTGTTATTGCAATATGATACGTTAATTATCGATGAAGCCCATGAACGCAGCTTGAATATTGATTTTATCCTCGGTTATCTGCGCCAATTACTGCCAAAACGCCCGGATCTGAAAGTCATCATTACCTCTGCAACTATCGATCCTGAACGCTTTTCCCGTCATTTTAACACTGCCCCAATTATCGAAGTATCTGGACGTACTTATCCGGTAGACGTGCGTTATCGTCCTGTGGCGGGTGAGGATAATGATCGCGACCAGCTTGAAGCCATTATTGACGCAGTGGATGAATTAGGGCGTGAAAGCTCAGGTGACATACTGGTATTCATGAGCGGTGAACGTGAAATTCGTGATACGGCGGATGCCCTCAACAAGCAAAATTTCCCACATACCGAAATCTTGCCACTTTTTGCACGGTTGTCTAACAGCGAACAGAACAGAATATTTCAGCCCCATGTCGGTCGCCGCATTATTTTGGCAACCAACGTGGCGGAAACGTCACTGACTGTACCAGGCATCAAATACGTGATCGATACCGGTTTTGCACGTATTAGCCGATACAGCTATCGCACCAAAGTGCAGCGCTTGCCAATAGAACCGATATCGCAGGCATCAGCCAATCAGCGAAAAGGGCGTTGTGGCCGTGTTTCGGACGGGATTTGTATTCGCCTTTATTCGGAAGAGGATTTTTTGTCACGCCCGGAATTCACTGATCCTGAAATTCTGCGTACCAATCTGGCCTCCGTTATTTTGCAAATGACCGCCATTGGCTTGGGCGATGTTAGTGCCTTCCCATTTGTTGAAGCACCGGATAAACGCAATATCCAGGATGGTGTTCGCCTGTTGGAAGAGTTGGGGGCTATTGATCCAGAGTCATTGTCAGAAGGGCGTTACCGACTGACTCCAATGGGACGACAATTGGCCCAGTTGCCTATCGATCCCCGTCTGGCACGTATGGTACTGGAAGCTAAGGTAAATGGTTGCGTTCGCGAAGTGATGGTGATTACTTCCGCATTGTCAATTCAAGATCCACGGGAGCGACCGTTGGAAAAACAGCAGGCTTCTGATGAAAAACACCGTCGTTTTGCGGAGAAGGATTCAGATTTCATCGCCTTCCTCAAGCTGTGGGATTTTCTGGTGGAACAGCAGAACGCGCTTTCCAGTTCCCAATTCCGTAAACTTTGTCGGCAGGATTATCTGAATTATCTTCGTGTCAGGGAATGGCAGGATATTTATACTCAGCTCCGGCAAGTTGTGAAAGAAATTGGGCTGCCGATTAACAGTCAGGAAGCAGATTATCGCAGTATCCATGTTGCCTTGTTGGCGGGGTTGTTATCCCATATTGGCCAGAAAGATACGGATAAACAGGAATATACCGGTGCGCGTAATGCCCGTTTTTCTGTTTTTCCTGGCTCTGGACTATTTAAAAAACCACCAAAATGGGCGATGGTGGCTGAATTGGTGGAAACCAGCCGCTTGTGGGGACGTATTGCCGCCCGCATCGAGCCAGAATGGGTAGAGCCATTAGCGGCCCATTTAATCAAAAAGCATTATAGTGAACCGCACTGGCAGAAGTCCCAGGGGGCGGTAATGGCAACCGAAAAAGTCACCTTATATGGTTTGCCCATTGTGCCGGGTCGCCTGGTCAATTACAGCCGGATCGATCCGATGTTGTGCCGCGAATTATTTATCCGCCATGCACTGGTAGAAGGTGACTGGCAAACTCGACATTCATTTTTCCGCGCTAATTTGAAATTACGTGAAGAAGTAGAAGAACTGGAACATAAATCTCGCCGACGAGATATTTTGGTGGATGATGAAACCTTGTTCATTTTCTATGATCAGCGTATTGGCAGAGACGTTGTATCGTCGTGCCATTTTGATCAGTGGTGGAAAGTCGCCAGCAAAGATCAGCCGGAATTGCTCAACTTTGAAAAGAGTATGTTAATCAAAGGAGACGCAAATAAAGTCAGTGCGCTGGATTACCCAAATTACTGGTATCAGGGTAACTTGAAATTCCGTTTGAGTTATCAATTTGAACCGGGAACCGATGCTGATGGCGTAACAGTACATATTCCTTTACCGGTATTGAACCAAGTCAAAGATGAAGGATTTGATTGGCAAATTCCGGGAATTCGCCATGAATTGGTTGTTGCGTTGATTAAATCATTGCCAAAACCAATACGTCGTAATTTTGTTCCGGCACCTAACTATGCGCAAGCATTCCTGGAGCGTGTGACACAACCTCAGATCCCTTTACTGGATAGCCTTGAGAAAGAATTACGCCGCATGACCGGTGTGACGGTGTCACGTGATAACTGGCAATTAGAACAAGTGCCTGATCATTTAAAGATCACATTCCGCATTATTGGAGAGAAGAAAACAGGTGAAAAAAATCAACCGCTAGCGGAAAGCAAAGATCTGTCAGCATTGAAACTGAAATTGAAAGAAAAAGTTCAGGAAACTCTTTCGGCAGTTGCAGATAATGGCATAGAGCAAAATGGGTTACATATCTGGAGCTTTGGGGCATTGCCTGAATGTTATGAGCAGAAGCGCGGAGGCTATTCTGTTAAGGCATTTCCGGCATTGGTGGACGAAAAGGACAGCATCGGTATTAAACTGTTCGAAACCGAATCTGAACAGCAGAATGCAATGTGGGCAGGAACACGTCGCCTGTTATTGCTGAATATTCCATCGCCGATTAAATACTTGCATGAAAAATTACCGAACAAATCTAAACTGGGGCTGTACTTCAATCCATATGGAAAAGTGTTGGATTTGATTGATGATTGTATTTCCTGTGGTGTTGATAAATTGATCGCAGAAAATGGTGGGCCAGCCTGGGATGAACAGGCATTTTCCGGTTTGCATGATAAAGTTCGTGCCAATTTGAATGACGCAGTGGTTGAGATTGCCAAACAAGTAGAGCAGATCCTGACTGCGGTTTTTAATATCAACAAGCGCCTGAAAGGGCGGGTGGATATCTCTCTCGCGCTGGCATTATCCGATATTAAAGAACAAATTTCCGGTCTGGCCTTTAATGGATTTGTGACTTCGCACGGTTGGAAACGCCTGGCAGATGTTTTGCGCTATTTGAATGGTATCGAACGGCGATTGGAAAAATTGGCGGTAGATCCTAATAAAGATAGGGCGCATATGAGCAGGGTTGAGCATATCCAGCGTCAATGGCAACAGTGGTTGGCAAAATTGTCTGTTCAACAGAAGCAGTTAGCGGAAGTCGAAGAAATTCGTTGGATGATTGAAGAACTTCGGATTAGCCTGTTTGCCCAACAACTGGGTACTGCGTATCCAATATCAGATAAGCGTATTTTACAGGCGATGGAAAATATCGCATCGTGATATATGCAGGGCAGTTGTCGTTTACAGCTGCCCAAAAACGGTGATAAATGTTCAACTGTTATTTTAGTTACAACATACTTATTTAAACTACCAAATCCCCCCATTTAACATCACAACTAATTAATGCCAAACAGGAGGATAATCTTCGTCTATTGATAGACAAAAGTAATTGTTGCTGTTGCATCTGCTTTGCCCGGCTTAATTTCCGTTTCCGTTTGAATATAACGGGCAACTAATGGGATGGTTATATTTCCACCAGATTGAGTGGAGCCAAATACAACTGGAGAACGCATTGTTACGGGGCGGTTTTGATATAATATCTGTAAACCAACCCCTTTTGCCGTGACGTTGTCACTATGATCCAATGCCCAGATATCTTGGGCATTCCAGCTTGCAGATCTGCCATCCAGCGCCAGTCCTACATTCACATCAGCATCGCAATTTATATTAATATCAAAACGTTGCATTCCCGCTGTACTATAAATACCCCGAAAATCACTTTTTTTAATATCTCCCATGTTGACTGAAATCATTTTTTGATTGAGAGAACAACCTTTGGTCATGATATTTGTGCTCGATAAATTGAAAGTATGAACAGGCATATTGTGACCTAATGTAGCACGAGTCAGTTTTACCGACTTAACAGCTCCTGAAGAGGTTGTTGGTGCAATCTTGATTAACTGTACCGTCAAATAACCCCATGATTTACCGCAATATTGTTTTTTCCACTGAAATTGCGACGAGGAATGGCAAGTGGATGGGTAGGTCACGGTTCTGGGCAGCCAATCAATACCATAACCGGGTCCCCAGGTGTTAATACGGATACCAACTCCCGAAACACCGGATTCATAAATGGCATCCTGATTATAGCTTGCAGGTGTAAGATCGGGTTGTTCCCATATTGCAGGTAAGTGAGTATCGCAGAGGGCGATATTACCTTTTTCATCCACCTGATCCAAACGTATTTCTTTGATAGTTGTTCCGATAGGGTGGTTTCTGGGAATTGTAACCGTACCAAAAGAAACTGGCGTTATGCCAGGTACAAAACCCGCAGAATACTGGCAATAGTCGTTCGTGAAACTGGAAAAACTACTCATCGTGCCGATGAGAAATATACTTGCCAATAATAATTTTAATTTGTTGGCCATAGAATAATTTCCACTATTTTTATTATATATCAAATGAATACACCATCATTGTCATTTACAAGATATTATTCGCAAGAAGCTTCAAGCATATACAAACCTGAAGCAGGCTCTTCACCAGAGAGTCGATAGTTGGCATAACACTCTTGCATTTCTTTATATCCCCATTTAACCCATATCCGACCAAATTTAGGAATCCCACTGAGATAAACTTGCCCATCATTACTGACAATCGCGCTGTTGGGAACATCAATATCCTGCTGTTTTTCCAGTGTCGCAGTTGCACCAAATGGGATTTCTTTACCTTGATAAGAAAGTGTCAGTAAAGCGCGATAACCAATACGAGTCTGGAAATTGGCCAGTGCCAGTGAACCCTGGGTTGGAATAATCGTTTGCGTATTGATATCAATATCAACGTTGTTACCCATTGAATGCGTATCCAGCGCAATACGGTTTTTCCGATAGCTACTGGCATAAGGCACAATGGCATAGCCTTTCCAGTCAGTTTTGATACCGGTATGGTTTTGCACCTTGACTTCTGAAGCACCATTGGCGCGTACTAATACCGATGTACCTCCCAACGGTTGGGAAAGGGTGATACCATAAGGATGGGCAACAATCCCACCATTTAAACCATAAGTCAGTTGCCTGGCATATTTGTCGTAATTGTAACCCGCGCTGACTTGGCCATAGGCTCCTTTATATTCTGCGCTGATATTTCCACCAACGCTTTGATTACGGTTAGTGTAATTTTGCTGAATGCTATAAATCAGGTTGTTATCTTCAAGAGCAGTACCATTTAAACTGACTTGATGAGATGTATCACTGTTTTTGCTGTTGGTCATGTTATAGCTTACCCAGCTGTTTTTCAGCCAACGATCAAAAGGAACCTGCATGCTGAATGAAACAATTTGCTCACTACGATTTGAACCGGGGAAAGCGCTGTGAGCATAATTCAAGCTATAATTAATTGAATTGTAACTTGTGTTATAACCCGCGCTGATATTCCTTTCGTAGCCTTTTTGATGCCAGTAATCTTGTTGAAAAGCAGATAAATAAATGGTTCCCCAATCTCCAAGGGGTTGATTAATATGTAATTGCAATTTACTACGTTTATTGCTGCTCCTTCCATCGATTGCCGTATTTAACTCATTCGCTTCTTTAAAATCGTAAAAATGTTGTGTTGAGTAACGATAACCTGCGAGAGTGAAGTTAGTGCCTGTCTGGGATAGATCTTTGGCATATTGGAAACGGTACGATTGACCATAATTGTTGGAGTTCGGCATTAAATTGGTTTTAGCGTAAGTTACATCAAAAGAAAGGGAACCCCAGTCAGAGAGACTATAGCCTGTACCCAAAGCAATGGATTGATAATCTTTTGCAATCGTACTTCCACCATAGGCAGTGACATGATTAGAAATACCATAAATCACCGTACCCTGCATGAAATAGGGTGTTTTTCCACGGTGAGATTGGTATTTTCCCAAAGTCAGTGAATGTCGCAGGCTATTTTCCCGTAACATAATCGGCACAGTGGAAAAAGTTTGCACAGAACGATGTTCTTTCCCATCAGCTTCTTTAACAATGACCTCTATATCTCCGGTGGAACTTGTTGGATAGAGGTCATTGATGACAAAAGGTCCAGGAGAAACATAGGATTCATAGATAATGTAACCATTTTGTTTGATGGTAACTTGCGCATTGCTTTGGGCAATTCCTCTAATTATCGGTGCAAATCCTTTTAAGCTATCGGGCAACATATTGTCATCGGAAGACAATTGCATACCGCGAAACTGAAAGCTATCAAATATAAGTGAAGGTGTGTAACTGTCACCAAATATTAATTGGCTTTTCAGTGCATGAATATCTCGCTGGAGATATATATTGATATTCTGCCATTTTCTATTTTGACTACTGTAAGTGGAATAATTGCGCAAACGCCATGCTTCCCAATTAACGCCGGTCCTCAGGTTGAGAAAATGGTTTTTTGTTGAAGCTACTTGATCATCCTGCCAAGTCATGGAGCCACTATAGCTATAACTGACTAACAGGGACGTTAATCCCTGATCCCACAAATGAGGAGGTACGTAGTCTCTCGCCTGACTCTTCAAGGCTGCTTGGGGAATACTGATATCCAGCCGCTGATGTTTGAAATCGAAAGATGTCGATGCGGATGGAATATATTGGTCAAGATCGGCAATCCCCGTTTCTTGCGGCAAAGTAAGCAGCATGGGAAATAACTCAATATTTACCCCCATTTTCCTGAGCTGCTGTATCTTAATTTCGGGAGATAACTGGTTATTGACGATAATAAAATCGACATTCCCCGTATCTACTTTTTCCCGATTAAGATAAATATCCACCCAATAACGCCCGGGAGGCTGTTGATCTTGAGTAAAGATAGAAAGATCAATATCTTCAAAGCCTGAATGGATTTCCAGTGCATTGATGTTGAAATACTCTTCAGCGTAAGCCTTATTGTTATACATCCAAAGAGATGTGGTTAACAATGCACAAAGAGGCACCTTACAAGATAAACAATGCAAGTTTAGCTTGATAAGTAATGTCCAATTATCAGGACTATTTTGTTGAAGATAATGACGATAGTTATTCATAATAATAAATTTTTAATTGTGATATACCTACTATCCTACAACTCACGCCTTTCTTCTGGTGTTACGCCACCAAAATCATTAATCGTTGTCCAGGTCACTCGATTGATATTTTTAATAGGAATATCCCAATTCTCTTGTTGAAAAGGTGGGATCATCCCCGCAGATTTAATCTCGTAATTTTCTGCATTATTGCCGGTGGTCAACACAGAAAAAGAGATATAGTAGGGCGTTGGGTTTTCTGCAATGAGTTTGTTTCCATCGGTTTTGAACTTCAGAGCCTTATAAGCAATACCGGCATTATTGGCTAAATTGGCGGGGCGATAGAATAACTTAAACCGAGATTTTACCGTGATTTGCAATTGATTCTGTTCTGATTTAGTTGTGGCAGGAATAGATTTGATATTGAGCCAGAACAAAGATTCTTTGTCATCAGGTAATCCATTGCCAATTTTAACAATTCGTAAAACATTCTCATTCTCGGCTGTTAATTTAAAAAGAGGGGGAGTGATAATAAAAGGGGCTTTAGTTTCATCATCTTCACCTTGAACCCACGATTGAATGAGGTAAGAGATATCCGTTTCTGGATTGTTAATAGAAATAGAGGCTTCTTTTTGGTCGCTGATATAAACAACACGTGTACCGCCGATGACGACGCCTGCAAAAGAGCTATTAGTACTGAAAATGTAGATAAAAATAAAAATTAAAACGCGCAAATATTTCAAAGCGGTCGCTCCAAACAATATTTAGACCAGAGTGATATTGTTTTGGCTTCCCTGCCATAACTTCCTTTAGTTACAGGTAGTTAGTTACAGATAAGTTAGTTATAGACAATCGTGAAGTTAGCGACTGCGTCACCCGCACCTGGAGTCACGGTTTCAGCCGTTGCCATGTATTTAGCAACAAATTTCAACTCTTGTGTCTTTCCATCTGAAAAATATTGAAGACGTGAATTTCTTGCCAGATCGATCGGGGTACTACTGTCATCTTCATAAAGTGCAATTGCGACGCCTTGGGCTGGATTCTCTCCGCTATTACTATTTAACGACAACAGTCTGTTACTGGCTCTGTCTGACCGGCCGTCAAATTTGACCTGAGCTTGGCGATAATCTTTCGGGCAGTCGGTCAATTTGATACTAAAACGGGTAGCGGCAGAAGTACTATAAGCCCCAGCAAATGAACTTGAGCTGATAGTTCCCATATTTACGGTTTGATTAGCCGAATTTGAATCGATTTTACACGCACTGGCGGTAATTTTTCCCGTAAATTTAATTTGCCCATCAGCAGCATGAGCGGCGGACATAAATACAGATGAAACAAATAAAGATGAAATAATTAGCTTGGTTTTCATTTCTTAATTCTTAATGCACCTGCCTCTGACACACTTATTCTACAGAGAAACAGATTATTGTTAATGTTAGTGCCGTATATAAATACGACCACGGATTACTTAAGCTTATTTCTGAAAAATAACACAGAAACAACAACTCATATTTTCTCATCAACAGATGAGATAAAAATATAGTAGCGAATAATTAACAAATATAAAAATAATAACTTGACTAATCTCATAATTTGAAGTTTTAAGCTATTATGAAAGAATTAATAGAATTGTTATGCATAACATAGATTTTTTTCTGAACATAAATGAGGTTTTATTCTATTTTATAAGATTAATTATTAATTGATGACATTCTGTAAAAATAAAATAACACAAGGCACATAATATATTTAAATTTTTCTTTTTTTGTTAAAATTTTAACCATATATTATATAGTTATTATTTATTTGTAACGTGACTTTTATTTTTTGATTTTTGTATCTAATTATTTTAATTATGTAAGAGTTAAAATCTAGATTTAGGCTAAATGAAAATCAATTGCATCTGATTAAAGTTAATTTTTTATTGATAAAATCTTTATGACAGATACCCTGCCATAGTTCAAGTTATATACATTTGAAGAATATATTGATATTAAACCATAACTAATTATTATGATTTGGTTGCAAAATGACCTGTTATCGCTTTTTTAGTTACAACATTTATTAAATATAAAAAATCTATAAAAACGCCATCTCAGGTAGGCTTAGTGAACGAGTTATGCATTTTCTAGCTTTATTAAAGACATAAACCTAACAGTAGGGGCATCTGTCCTCAATTACCAGGCGTCACACCAAAGGTTCAACAATGGGACATAAAAAAACCGGCACAAAGGCCGGATTCTTTGGACGAGTTGATTTTTGAGGGTACGCTGTGTTGTAAATGATGATTAGTGCATTAATTGCCATGTAGACGGAAGCGCTATCAAGAACAAAACCACAATAGTCGATTTTTCTGTAACAGTTAACGGTACTCTTTCCTGATTTTGTCTGCGTGCGTACAGAAAAACCAGCAATCCAGGAACGTATAGTACTATCGAGAGTAAGAGGTTCATTAGGCCCGAAGCATAAAGTAACCATAACCCATAAATACAAGAACCCAGAGCAATAGAGAGTAAAGCACGGCTACCACGTTGAAAGGCAACTTTCACTAAAAATGCACCGACAAGAAAGTAGGGGACAAGGATCATCTCAGAAGCGATAGAGAGTAATGTATTGTAATTACTGCCGCTTAACCAAATTAAAACCAAAGCGAGTTGAACCGCGCCATTTGTGATCCAAAGTGATGATGCAGGGGCTTTTTGGCTGTTTTGTTTTTTGAATACTTTAGGGAATGAACCGTGTAAAGAAGCGATAAAGGGGACTTCTGCTGCCATGATTGTCCAGCTCAGATAAGCTCCGCAAACAGAGATGATCAAGCCAGCAACAATCACAATTTCACCCGACGAACCCATTAACCCGACCATTAAAGTTGCCATAGAAGGGTTACGCATAGCCGCTAATTCAGGTCTGGTGACCAACCCTAGTGAAAGCAGGGTTACCAGTACATATACCCCTAATGCTGAAATCACAGCCAGTATAGTGGCGATACCAATATCTTTGCGTCTTCTGGCTCTGGCTGAAACAACCACCGCACCTTCCACGCCGATAAAAACCCACAGTGTAATTAGCATCGTGTCTTTAACTTGCTGCCAAACCGGAACACCCATCTCAATGCCGCTGAAATCAAAAGAAAACACATCCATTTTGAAAGCGATGACAGCTAAGATAATAAATAGGGTCAACGGTAATAATTTTGCCAATGTAGCCAGCAGGTTAACTCCCGCCGCTGTTTGTACACCACGCAAAACCAATCCGTGAACAAACCAAAGTAGGATGGATTCACCTATTAACGATTGCCAGGTATTGCCATCGCCAAAGATAACTGAGTGTTCGGTATCAGTGAAAAAACTTAACGCAGCAAAAACGATAACCAAGTAAGAAACATTGGCAATAATGGCACAGAACCAATATCCCCATGCAGAACAAAAGCCAACTAACTCGCCAAAACCCTCTCTTGCGTAAGTAAAAATACCGCTATCCAAATCAGGGCGCAGTCGTGAAAGTAAAAGTAAGGAAGTGGCTAAAAAGAGAATACCTATGCCTGTTATTCCCCAACCAATCATTAATGCAGCAGGACTGCCTATTTGCGCCATGTTTTGCGGCAAACTGAATACGCCGGCACCGACCATAGAACTGAGTACCAGTGCGGTCAGAGACGTAAGGCCTAATTTCTTTTCCAAAGATACGTTCCTAAAAAAATATAATCGACACGATTAGCCAGAACATTTGTTCTGAATATCGAACACATATTGGACATTTATTGCATCCATGCGATGGATTGCAGAACGGATTTAGTCGATAAATCTAAAAACAGGGCGATTCTACGGAGTGAAAGGATTGTATGCAATGGTTTACTATGCAAAAAAATATAAATTTTATGCATAAAATTATGCAGAGGAGTAAGAAAACAAATTACGGATAATTTTTCTAATGTGTGTTATTGCCTTAATAAACATGGCGATGATCACAAGATAAGCACTTTAGATAATATTAGTTATATATTTTACTCTGTTGAAACAAATAACAAACAATTATGTAGATAGCATTAATAAAAAGGAAGGATAAACAGGCTAATCTGCAAATCATACCACACCACCATGTTGATTAATTGTTAATTTTCAGGAAATTATTGGTGCAAATAAATAGCGAAATACCAAAAAGAGCCGATGAAAAAGGCACAAAGAATATTTGTGCCTTTTTCATGAGTTGCTGAACTACGATACGATGATTATTTGAATAAATCTGCACTGATGGTAACGTTACCACCATTAGACTGCCATTCTCGTGTGATATGGTAGTATTTTGCGCCTTTCTCTGCTGCACGTTTAGCAACCTGATAAGAAACCTCAGGTGAGGTCGTGTAATAACCAGAAAAGGTGACGGAATCGAATGGAGCCATCAGAGCGGCGGAGGCTTTATTTAACTCTTGAATTTTTGTGCCATCAGGTAAAGTTACTGTGTAACGCCCGCCTTTTGATGACTGGGTTTCAAAAAAGTGCCCAACCACATTGCTTGTTGAAGTTGAAGAAGCAACACCTGGAATTTCAACTTTCTTGGCTTCCTCTCCGCCCTGAGCCAGAGCCTGGCGTCCTGCTTCAGAATCGGCTGGGATCATAGCTTCACTAGACTGAACCTTACGTTTGGGCGCATCTTCTTTATAAACATAGGCTGTGACTATTTGGTTTCCACCATTATTCGGTGCAATATCACGGACAATAAAGAAAGATGCTGCATCTTTCTTTTTAGCTGCCTTAGCGATAGCTTCTTTCAGGTCAGGATCAGTCGGGAAATAACCATTCACTGTGACAGTATCGAAAGGCTCTAAAATAATGGCTTCAGTTTTAGGTAACTCTTTGATGCCACGATAGATGCGATAATTAGGTGTTTTATCTGCTTTTTCCGCATCTTTATGGTACAAATCGGCGACAACACGCAAATTACCTCGTCCATTAAGATCATCAAGACTTTGAATGTAAAAACTGTCAGCGCCTTTTTTATCGGCCTGACGGGAAACCGCATCCGCCGCTTCATAAATTGCATTAAAACGACCAGTAACTGAGATCCGCTCAAAAGGTTTAAGCTCTGCCGATTGCTCTGGAGTTAACTCTTTAGCCGCATGTGCAGCGGTCATCGTGGTTAGTGAGAACACCGCAGTTGCGATGATCGTTGTCTTCAGCTTCATAAAAAATCCTTTCGCCTTGCGCATTAAAATATTTATAACGTGCTGAACATTGTTATGCATCACATAGAACGCAATTATTACATGTAATAATGCCAATTGTCGCAAGAAATTATACCTTCTAAAGAAACGATTGCTAACTTTTAGTCTATGACACTAAGAATTTTACTAAATATGGTAAGTTATATGAGCTAAATAATTGTTTACATTAAAAGGTCATTTTGTTTTTCTGATTTCATGATAATTCGTTGATATTATTTTCATTGAGTTACTATTTGGTATTCTATTGATAGATTTTGCTGATAGCAGCAATAAAGTCAATCTAATCGTTAAATAGGCATCAACAAGGTAATAATCAGCAATATTTCATTCTTAAAGAAGGAAACATTATGCGTATTGGTGTACCAAAAGAGCGACTTTCCAATGAAGCGCGCGTTGCTGCCACACCATCAACCGTGGAGCAATTGCAGAAATTGGGATTTAACGTCACAGTTGAGACAGGAGCAGGGCAACTTGCCAGTTTTGGCGATGTTGCTTACCAAAAAGCAGGGGCTGATATAGCAGAAGCCCACCAAGTTTGGCAATCAGATATCATTTTAAAAGTAAACGCCCCTGAAGATGATGAAATTGCCTTAATGAAAGAAGGTGCTGCGCTGATTAGTTTTATTTGGCCAGCGCAAAATCCGGCATTAATGGCAAAATTAGCAGAACGTAAGGTTACTGTTTTTGCTATGGACGCCGTTCCTCGAATTTCCCGCGCACAGTCGTTAGATGCCCTAAGCTCAATGGCAAATATTGCGGGTTATCGTGCTATTGTTGAATCCGCCCATGAATTTGGTCGTTTTTTCACGGGACAAATTACAGCGGCAGGCAAAATACCACCAGCAAAGGTTATGATCATTGGTGCAGGGGTTGCCGGATTAGCGGCAATTGGTACAGCCGGTAGCCTTGGTGCAATTGTCCGTGCTTTTGATACACGTCCAGAAGTCAAGGAACAAGTACAAAGCATGGGAGCTGAATTCTTGGAATTAAATTTCAAAGAAGAAGCGGGCAGTGGTGACGGTTATGCAAAAGTGATGTCAGAATCTTTTATCAAAGCAGAAATGGCCTTGTTTGCTGCACAAGCAAAAGAGGTCGATATTATCGTTACAACGGCATTGATTCCGGGGAAACCGGCACCACGGCTAATCACAAAAGAAATGGTTGATTCCATGAAACCTGGCAGCGTGATTGTCGATCTGGCTGCTCAAAATGGCGGCAACTGTGAATATACGCAAGCCAATCAAATTGTTATGACAGCAAACGGGGTGAAAATTATCGGCTATACAGATTTACCCAGCCGGTTGCCGACTCAATCATCACAACTTTATGGTTCAAATCTGGTCAATTTGCTGAAACTCCTGTGCAAAGAAAAAAATGGAGAAATCACCATTGATTTTGATGATGTCGTTGTACGTGGCGTCACCGTTATTAAAGAAGGTGAAATCACATGGCCAGCGCCCCCTATCCAAGTTTCAGCCCAACCAGCAACTGCCAAATCGACGCCAGTAAAAAAAGAGGAGAAACCAGCAGAAAAGCCGAAATCTCCGTGGCTGAAATATGGCGCACTCGCACTAGTGATAATCCTGTATGGCTGGTTAGCACATGTTGCGCCGAAAGAATTCTTATCTCATTTTACTGTTTTTGCCTTGTCCTGTGTGGTGGGTTATTACGTTGTCTGGAATGTCAGTCACTCATTGCACACACCATTAATGTCCGTCACCAATGCGATTTCCGGGATCATTGTGGTTGGTGCCGTACTGCAAATTGGTGAAGGGGGGTGGGTGAGTTTCTTCTCATTCATTGCGGTGTTAATTGTCAGCATCAATATTTTCGGTGGCTTTACGGTCACTCAACGTATGCTGAAAATGTTTCGTAAAGGATAAGGGGTAACTTATGTCGAACGGAGTAATATCGAACGGAATAGTGACAGCAGCCTATATTGTCGCCGCCATTTTGTTTATTTTCAGTCTTGCCGGGCTTTCCCGCCACGAAAGCTCCAGACGCGGTAACATTTTGGGTATCGTTGGGATGGCGATTGCGCTGATTGCCACGATATTAGGGCCTGATACAGGTAAAGTTGGCTGGATTATTTTAGCGATGGTCATCGGTGCGGTTATTGGCATTCGTCTCGCCAAAAAAGTGGAGATGACTGAAATGCCAGAATTGGTGGCTATCCTGCACAGTTTTGTCGGATTGGCGGCAGTGCTGGTTGGGTTCAATAGTTTTATCACCCATGATAATTTTGCCAGCTCCATTATGGAAAACATACATCTGACAGAAGTTTTCCTTGGGGTATTTATTGGTGCCGTAACCTTTACTGGTTCGGTTGTCGCATTTGGTAAATTACGGGGAAAAATCTCTTCCAGGCCATTGATGTTGCCACACCGACACAAACTTAATCTGGCAGCCTTGATCGTATCTTTGGCCTTAATGTTCACCTTTATCAAAACAGACACTGTTGGCCTGCAAGTTTTCACTTTACTGGTAATGACCGTTATCGCACTCGCTTTTGGCTGGCATCTGGTTTCCTCAATTGGTGGGGCAGATATGCCGGTCGTTATTTCCATGCTGAACTCATATTCAGGCTGGGCGGCTGCCGCAGCCGGTTTTATGCTGAGCAATGATTTGCTGATAGTTACAGGTGCTTTAGTCGGCTCTTCGGGGGCAATCCTTTCTTATATTATGTGTAAGGCGATGAACCGATCTTTTATCAGCGTCATCGCTGGCGGTTTCGGTACTGATGGCCATTCTTCCGGCGATGAACAAGAGCTGGGAGAGTATCGAGAAACAACCGCGGAGGACGTCGCTGAACTGTTGAGAAATTCCACTTCGGTCATCATTACCCCAGGTTATGGTATGGCCGTGGCTCAAGCACAATATCCTGTGCATGACATTACAGCGAAATTACGTGAGAAGGGCATCAATGTTCGCTTTGGCATTCATCCGGTTGCGGGGCGGTTGCCAGGCCATATGAACGTACTACTTGCCGAAGCGAAAGTTCCTTACGATATTGTTTTGGAAATGGATGAAATTAATGACGATTTTTCTGAAACAGATACGGTTTTAGTTATAGGCGCCAATGACACCGTAAACCCTGCCGCCCAGGAAGATCCTTCAAGCCCTATTGCTGGCATGCCGGTGTTGGAAGTCTGGAAAGCACAAAATGTCATCGTATTTAAACGTTCGATGAATACGGGATATGCCGGAGTACAAAATCCATTATTCTTTAAAGACAATACACAAATGTTGTTTGGTGATGCCAAAGAGAGTGTAGGTGCCATCCTTCAGGCTTTATAACTGCAAGGTAATCAAGCGACTTCAAGATCCTAAGAGCTTCGAGTTATAACCGAAGCTCTTTTATGATTTGATGGTACTCACTATGCTATAGACTTATGTGCATAGATGAGGTATCAGATAAAAATTCACGCGTCAAAACATTAACGCCAGTGATTGAGATTAAAGGTCATCGGTATGTCGTTATTACAAAATCAGTGACAACGGTAGCGAAGAGCAAGTTAAAAGCTGCGGATATCGTTTGTATTATGCCTAGTATTCACTCCGATATCGTGGCAGCTTTAGATACTATCGTTTCGGGGGTTTAGTTGGGTAAGATCTCCTTGGGCTAATCGACTAAATCGAAAATTAGGATTACCAACACTGGTATTTGATTATCTGATTTCCAGTACAAAGAATGAGAGTTACCTTTTATTTTTTGATTATGGATTTAGTGCCGTTAATCAAAGTAGGTAACTCTCTTTTATATATAAAACCAATTAATGCATTTAAGAAATTTTTAATGAAATTTTATTTTTCTATGTTAATATCTTCTACCTTCATAGTGACCATAGAATAATCCATTACTACAACTTCCAGAAGATTTAAGATACCATGTAATTCCATTCTCAGTGAATGCATTAGAAAAACGATCCATAGAATGAACAATATATCTACTATATAGATTACCACCAAGATGCTCTATAGCCTGTGGTCGACAATCTTCAGACGGAGATGCCGATGCAGTACCAATTCCTCCAGTTAATGCAATACCTGCTGCTAACGCCCCAATTGTTAATAGTTTCTTAAACATAAACATTCTCCTGTAATAGTTTTAGAATTTAAAACTTAAATACACTACTTATAAATTTCTATTTGATAACGCACGCTAAATCTAAATCAACACCTGCCGATGTTGCAATTTTAAAATTTAGAAAATGACTGTATTTTTATATTCTGGATTAGAAATGCAACCTCTATTATCATAATTTATGAACAACAATGATTTGGCTATTATTCACAGAGGGAAAATAATATATTTATAATTACAACGCAATTCACCATAACAATATTGGTTTAAGATTGGTAGATATTAAAGAGAGAGGATATTATAAAAATAATGGATACTATAAATTCGATTCATCCCACAATACCAATATCACCTGTTATCAATATGCAACGGTTAACCCATATTTATCAACAGGGTGAAAAGAATCAAATAGCCGTTCTAAAAAACATTACTGCACAAATTTATGCCGGTCAGAGCTGTGCTATTGTCGGAACATCGGGTTCAGGTAAAAGTACATTATTAAATATCCTTGGCTTGCTGGATAAACCCACCTCCGGTGAGTATTTTCTTTGCGGCGTCGATATGTCAACCGCCGATGCTGACCTCCGAGCCAGAATGCGCAATAAAGAAATTGGCTTTGTTTTTCAAAATTTCCATTTGTTAGCCGGAATAACAGCCACAGAAAACGTTGCTTTGCCGCTACTTTACCGCGGTATTTCTGCTTCGCAGGCCCATAAAATTGCCAGAGAAAAACTGCATTTGGTTGGTCTCTCACATCGTGCTGCTCACTATCCGGCAGACTTATCCGGCGGGCAGCGACAACGGGTAGCGCTCGCCCGGGCATTGGCCGGAGAACCCTCGTTACTGCTGGCTGATGAACCTACCGGCAATTTGGATCGCCAAACCGCAGAAGAAATTTTATTGCTACTTTCTTCTCTTCATACAGACAAAGCGATGACGCTGGTCGTAATAACCCACGATGCTATGGTTGCGAACCATATGCAGCGTGAATTACGTATCGTTGACGGTCAGTTGCATGAAACCAGAGGGATGACAATACATGCAAGATAGCAACTATGGCATGTCGGTATTAATGATCTGGCGAGAAGCCTGGCGGAACTTAATGGCAACAGGGAGAAGCACTCTGTTGGCTTTATCGGGTATCGCTATTGGTTGCGCATCTGTTGTGGCATTTGTTAATACCGGACATAACGCTACACTGGCTGCGTTGAAGATGTTCAGCGGGCTTGATATCAACGTCATTACAGCAAGTCTGAATTCCTATAATCATGGGATTGATAGTCAGTCAATTACCATGGCCGATCTGACAACCGCTATTCCGGGTTTATCTTCCGCCGCCCCCTGGATCTATTATCCTTCGCCCGGGCGCTATAACGGGAAAACAGAAACCTTTACCATGATAGGCTCCTCTGCTGAACTAGAGGAAGTCATGCAATTGCGGCTTCGTTATGGCCGTTTTATCTCTGATTATGATCAACACTCGCCTTATGTGGTCATTGGCAATGAAGTTGCTGTTACCCTTGGTGAAGAGAAGCCATCCCGTCTACTTGGTAAGCAGATTCAGCTTGGTAACTATTTATACACCGTGATTGGTATTTTCGCTATAAAAGGGCAAAACCCTATCTTTCCTTTTTCGCTGGATTCGGTGGTGATTGTGCCTATCAATGCCATGCGAAAAATCTCACCCAATACCGATTTGAATGGCATCATCGCTCGCACCATAACAACCGCAACCACAGAAACCGATGCGAAGGAGTTATTGGCGTTGCTAAAGCGCAAGTTTCCGGCGGTTGATATTGACGTTCGGGTAGCCCAGCAACTACTGAAAGGGCAGACAGAACAAAGCAAAACCTTTTCGTTTATGTTGATCGGGTTGGCGGGCATTTCACTGCTTACCGGCGGTATTGCCATTTCAAATGTGATGCTGATGAACGTTTCCGCCCGCCGAAAAGAGATCGGGTTACGTATGGCGTTAGGTGCAAGAACGCAGGATATCCGGCGTCTTTTTTTGTATGAAGCGGCGGCACTGACTTTAGCCGGCGCCATTCTTGGTACACTGACAGGGGTTATCGTCTCCTTTCTTTTTGTCCGTTATTCTGGCTGGTCATTTTCTTTAGCCCCTTTATCTATTCCTTTAGGGATAGGTAGTTCTGTCATGGCGGGACTTATCTCCGGTTTTTATCCCGCACATAAAGCCTCTCAAATGGAACCCGTACAGGCATTACGTGATGATTAAAAAATATTTCCTTTATGGCTCTCTGAGCTTGTTTTTCCTTTTTCCCCAAACAGAGCTTTCTGCATCTGAACAGGATTACAATCTGCGTCGGGAAGCCTCAGAAGAGGCTATCGGCTTGTCATTGAGTGATGCGATATCGCTTGGTTTAAGGAATAACTACGCAATCCGTAGTGTTTATCTGGATCGTATTGCCCAGAAATTTGACTTACGGGTGGCAGAAGATCGATTTACACCAAAACTACAGCTAAGTGGGCGTTACATTGCGGGTAAAAATCAGGATGAAAACTTCAGGAAAACCAACCTTTCTCCGAATGCCACACTGCTCACTCCGTTGGGAACGCGTTTCACTCTTTCCTGGACGCGCGAGAACACGAGAGCCGGGGTAAACAATTTTCATAATGATGGCGCAAGTATTACTGTAGTACAGCCTCTCTTACGGGGAGCAGGAACCGATGTTAACAATGCCCCAATTTTACTGGCTAAACTCCAGGAACAAACCAATCGGTTGAATTTAAAAGCGACGATTTCCGATTCAATCACGCAAATAATTTTCGCATACCATGCATTACTCCGTGCGCAGGAGCAACAATCATTATCAGTTGCTTCCCTGAAGCGGATGCGGAAATTAGTCGGAATTAACAAAGAGTTGATTGATGCAGGCAGAATGGCCCAGACCGATATCATACAAACACAGGCTGATTTGGCGATGCAGGAGCTTTCGGCCAAAGAGGCGGAAAACAATGTGCATTCCACAAGGCTGGCATTACTTAAGTTACTTGCCCTAAACCATAAAACTCCCATCTATGCGACAGATACGCTAAAAGGAACACAGATCAGTCTGCATATTGAACAATCAATTGCCAGGGCACAAGCCCAGCAGCCTGATTACCTTATTCAATTACTTTCTGCAAAAACCGCCGATATTCAATTATTGCAGGCCCGAAATAACCGGCTCTGGGATTTATCACTGGTAGGCGGTGCATCTCAGGATCGTTCAACTTCTGAAACTCGGAACTGGGAAAATTTTGTAGGTATAAAATTGGATATTCCAATTGGTGATATGACTCAGAAACAAGCAGAAGTTCAGGCGAAAGTCAATGTCCAGAAGCAAGCCTTACGCCTGGAGGAGGAAAAAGCACATTTGGAACAAAAAGTCATTAATGCAATCCGTGATACAGAATCACGCTGGCAGGAATATCAACTGGCAATAAAAGCCAGTTCACTTTCTCAAAAGAAACTCAACATTGAACAGGAAAAGTTACAGGCTGGCCGATCCAGCAACTTTCAGGTTCTGAGTTTTGAAACCGACCTAAGAAATGCCGAAAATGCACGCCTGAATACGCTGATTCACTATCTCAATGCTCAGGCTGAACTGGATCAAATTCTTGGTACTACACTGGAAAGCTGGGAGATAACACTCAATGATTAAACGTTATCGATGGGTCATCGCTGGCATATTTATTGTGGTGGCTTGTTTTTTTACCTTTTTATCCTTAAAGCAATCGCCAGCTCAGGAGTCAGTACAATGGATTGAGGTAAAACAAACTGTTATAGAAAAACGGCTTGGCCTGGTCGGCCATCTACAATCTGCACGTCTTGAAACTATACCCGCGCCATTTGATGCCATTATCAAACACGTTTTGGCCAAAGAAGGACAGTGGGTGAAAGCAGGTCAGACATTAGTTATGCTTGATACCCGAAAGATTGATATTGATCTTCGGCAAGCGCAAGTTGAGATGATCAAAGCCTCATCAGTCGTTAACCAATTGCATGACTGGGAGAATAGTCAAGAAGTTATCCGAGCCAGAAGAAACGTCGAAAATGCAAACCATATGGTTATGGAACTGAAAAATAATCTCGCCAAAACCCAGGCTCTGTTTTCACGGGGTATCGTGCCAAAAATGGAAGTGGAAACTCTCCAGCAGCAACTTCGCCGACAACTCACGGAACTTGCTTCAGTACAGGACGATCTTGCATCCATTCGACAAAAAGGAAATATTGACAACGTCCGTGTTGCAGAAATGGAGCTGAAAAATGCAACAAGCCGCTATCAGGCGCTACAAGAACAATATCTACATAAAGAAATCAAATCTCCATTTTCGGGTGTTGTGCTTAGGGCAACACAGGGAGAAAGTAAGAAGCTCTTAACGATTCAGACAGGCGTTCGGATGACAGAAGGAATGCCTTTACTGGAAATTATGGACACAACCCAATATCAGGTACTGGCGCAGGTCGAAGAAACCGATCTCGCCAAACTCAAAGAAGGGCAGGCAGTAAAAATTAGTGGGGAGGGATTTTCTGAGCACCCTCTGGATGGCGAAATTGAAACCATTGCGATGCAAAGCGTGAGTACGGATAAATCAGGTTCAGCGATTTATTATGATGTTGTGATTAAAGTGACTTCATCCCTGAATCAGGGCTATCCCATCAGGCCCGGAATGAGTGCCAAAGTCAATATTGTTATTTATCGCAATGAACAGGGAATGGTGATACCAGAAGCAGCACTAATTCGAGCCAGTAATGAACAATTAACCGTAAACTGGCGTCCGGATTTAAACAGTCAGGCTATATCCCGCCAGGTCACTGTTGGTGAGGCTATGCCGGAAGGGATAGAAGTTCATGGGCTGGAAGAGGGATTTATCGCATTGCCACGCTGATTATCCAGCCTTACAGTACGGTCTCATCTTTGACAAGAAGTCGGCCATTTTCCAGCTTGATACAATGATCAGCCAAGTGGAAAAAACGATCGTCGTGTGTAATCGCCAGCACGGCTTTACCACGTGCGGCTAATTCGGGCAATAATTCCTGATAGAATACCGTCTTAAACAGTGGATCTTGATCAGCCGCCCATTCATCAAACAAGTAAAATGGCCGGTCTTCCAAATAAGCAACCACTAAGGCAAGACGTTTCCGTTGTCCCAGTGACAAATCACGGGTCGAGAAACAACCGTGCTCAATCTTTACCTTGTGATCTAAATGTAGTTTAGCGAGTAACGCGTTAGCACGCGCATCCAGCGTTGAATCTGAGTCACTCAGACCGACCAAAGTTTCGAAAAGGTGGAAATCAGAAAAAATCGCTGAGAATAATTGTCGGTAGTTTGCTCTGTTGCTGTCAGTAATGACATGTCCATCAACGGTAATGACGCCACTTTCAGGTGCATAGAGGCCGACTAAAAGCTTGGCGAGTGTCGTCTTACCACTGCCATTACCACCGATCAGAAAAGTAATTTCTCCTCTTTTAAGTTCCATATCAATGGGACCGAGTTGGAATACTTCATCCTCTCTCTCCCGATAATAGTTGTGGGTAAGGCCAGACAGGTGTAGTGAGTGAACTTCACCAAATTCGTTAGCAGAGATTTGCTGACCAAAGTGATCTTGCTCATTCAATTCAGCAAGTACATTTCCAATGCGGTGCAGCGACACACGAGCGACATTCAGTGTTGGAATACTGTTTAACAGCCCATCCAGGGGCATCAGCATAAACAGAAAAACAATCAAATAGCCAGCCAAAGTCGTTGTTCCAAGAGATGGCATCACAGTCGGGGCGAATATCACTACGCCTAAGAACACATAAAATAAGAAGAGGATCCAGCCAGAGCCAAAGGCATAAACACTAAAAGCACGAGTACGATGCTGGCGTACCGCATCAATTTCACTGCTAAGTGAGCGGGTAAAAAAAGACTGGGCGCGTGAGAAATGCAACTTCAACTCTTTTGCTCCAGAAAATAAGGCGTTGAAGTGATTGAAAAGACGATCTTGTGCCTTGCCTGCTGCTTTGAATGAAGAGATCGCTCTGGCGCCGCCAAGACTATAACCGAGTGAACCAATGATGACTACAGCCAATGCTAAAGAGAATACAGGCCAGGATAACCAGGCCAGATAACCGAGGCAGCCTAGTACGATCGCTCCCTGCATTATGATATTGGGTAAGGTGAAGAATAATATTGATACATTAGTTGTATCATCAGTAATAATGGACTGCCCCCGAGAAGTACCAAGTAGCTCAATCTGACGAAAGGGGGCACGAACAACGCGCTCTGAAATAAGTTGGCGCATCTTCGCTATTGTGTTCTGGCTTAATTTAGCGAAAATCACGCCACTCAAAATGCGGCAGGTAATAGCCAGCACAGCCAGGATACCGAAAGACCAAGCGAATGAAGAGTAATTTTCGCTGGGGATTGTCACTGCTCTATTAATTAATGTAATCAAAGAAACACTGGAAATGCCATTGGCGATACTGGCAAGGACAGCAATGGTAAGTGCCCAGCGTGAACGGAACAAAAGTGAGAATAAAATTTGATGGGCAGGTTGTTTTATTGTCGATATGTTCATTTATGGGTCCATAAATTATGTAGGTTACTAGCCAAAGTATTTATCCTTTCTGGCGAAGGCGCTTGTCCCATAAGGCTGGCTAGGATAACGGCATTGTATCACTCTGTTTCATGACGTATCCTCAACGCACCTTAAATACATTATAATTATTAACATAAACCAAATTTCCCTAAAACGTATCAGATAAAATAAGTGATAACGTCATAAAGCAAGACAGTCGAAACCCTTTCCAGGGTCATTACTAATCATTAAAAATAAATTTTCAATAAATTCAAAGCATTATGATACTGCATGTTTAGCGTATTTTTATCGCCATTCATCTACTTATTAAAATATACATTTGAAAAAGTAAGACTTATTGAATAAGATGACGTGGGTGATAAGCCATAATTTTTACAGAGCGTAACGACCAAGGCGCAGCTAAGCTGCACAAAAAACAAACCACCAGGAATAGGAATAGGGAAATGGAAATGTCAGTTCCGTTCGATCATGAAAATAACAGTGATAAACAATCATTGATTGTGCCGAACGATCATCAACAAGAACAGGGTATGCTGATGTCGCTATCAGCAACGGGAAGACAGATATATGACAATCCCGCCATTGCTTATCTTGTCAGTCTTGGATCAAAACGCAGTCGCCAAACCATGAAATCTTTTCTGGATATCGTGGCAAAAATGTTGGGATATCAAAATGTGCAGGATTGTACCTGGCATGCACTTCGTCGCCATCATGTTCAAGCCATTATGGAAATGCTTTCAGATTCGGGTAAAGCCCCTGCAACAATTAATACTTATCTCGCCGCCTTGAAAGGAGTTGCATTGGAAGCATGGACAATGAAACAACTCGACACAGACAATTTTCAACATATAAAACAGGTGCGATCTGTCAGAGGAAATCGACTACCGAAAGGCAGAGCACTTGAGCGTTATGAAATAAAAACTTTATTCTTTACCTGCGAAAATGATATCAGCACAAAAGGGTTACGTGACGCAGCTATCATTGGTGTGCTTGTGGGGTGCGGGCTTCGTCGTTCAGAAATTGTTTCACTCGATATGAAGCACATTATTCGTCGCGAGCAGGCATTAAGAGTGATGGGAAAAGGTAATAAAGAGCGGTTGTCCTATATGCCGGAAGGAACATGGGAACGTTTAAATCGTTGGGTGGATGAAGTGCGTGGAGATCACTCCGGCCCGCTTTTTACCCGAATTCGTCGTCATGATGATGTCACTGATAATCGTTTATCAGATCAAGCCATCTATCACATCCTTGAGACACGCAGAATAGAAAGCGGATTGGAAAAATTTGCCCCGCATGATCTGCGCAGAACTTTTGCGTCAGCCATGCTGGATAATGGTGAAGATATCGTGACTGTCAAAGATGCAATGGGGCATTCAAGCATCACTACAACCCAAAAGTATGATCGCCGTGGAGATGAACGTCTAAGAAACGCCGCCAGAAATCTGAATTTTTGACAGGAAAGGGCCGCTATCTTGCTCTATTTTTGCGATCAAATATTATTCGACATATTTTACCTTTCTTAAATAACAATGACAGGTGTATTTGTATGACCTCAAAAACAACACTTTGGAGTGCTTACGGTTCAACTTCCCTTTTCGTTTTATTATGGAGTAGTGGCGCAATCTTTTCTCGTTGGGGACTGGATCATAGTTCTTCTTTTGCTATTTTGACGGTGCGTTTTGCGATTGCATTTCTATTTTTGTTAGCACTCTGCATGTTCAAAAAACATTTCCTTCCAGCTTCTGGAAGCAGGAATAAAATTGCTGCGGTTGGGTTACTAATCATTGGAGGATATTCGATTTTTTATTTTCTGGCGTTAGAAAATGGAATAACCCCCGGCATCTTGGCTACGGTAATGGGAATTCAGCCGATTATTACACTTTGGGTGATGGAAAGAAATTTCACAGCTCGCCGTTTAATAGGATTATCTCTGTCGTTCATCGGATTAATGCTTGTTGTATTTCAAGGGTTGGTTTTGACAAAGTTTTCCTTTTCAGGAACTTTTTTTGCTTTAGCGGCTCTGGCTTGTATGAGCATCGGAGCCATCTTTCAGAAACAAATCCAGCAAGCTCCCTCTGAAGTATTACCATTACAATATGGTGTCAGTTTATTGCTTTGCCTGTTATTTATACCTTTCAAACCTTTCCATATTGAACCTGTCATCGGTTTTATTGTACCTGCATTATGGCTTGGCTTAGTGATTTCTGTAGTAGCTCAATTATTACTTTATAGACTTATAAGAGCTGGTAATTTAGTTAATGTCACTAGTTTGTTTTACCTTGTTCCGGGAGTAACAGCAATAATGGATTACTTATTTTTAGGTAATGCGTTATCTATTTTAAGTATCGTTGGTATGTTCGCGATAATAGCCGGTTTGGCTATGGTTTTTCGTGAAAAAAAGATAAATAAAATTAATAAATTCAAATAGCTAAAATACTTGTGATTTATATGGATTATTATTTTGTAGTCTGACAATAATAAAATAACTAAAGATCACCAGAGTTGCTAATTTTTAAAATCTGATTAATCTCAACAGGCGAGGATAATGAATAACATTAAATAACAAAATGGGGGCAACATGAAAAAATTATCTCATTTAGAATCACCTAAGTCACCCGTCAATGCATTTACCGAGTGGGATCCACTTGAAGAAGTGATTGTTGGTCTTGTTGATGGTGCCAGATTTCCTACATGGCATATGGCACTGGAACCTGTATTACCAGATGATCAGGTCATTAATTTCCAACGGAATGCGGGACGTTCTTTTCCTAAAGAACGTATTGAAGCAGCTTCTAGAGAGTTAGAGGAATTTGTTAATATTCTTACAAATGAAGGAGTCAAAGTTCGTCGTCCCGATACCCAAGATCAATCACAAGTATTCGGTGCACCAGGATGGGCAAGTACAGGATTATATTGTGCCATGCCTAGAGATATACTTTTTGTTATTGGTGATAATATTATCGAATGCCCGCTGGCATGGCGTTCTCGTTATTTTGAAACGTCAGCCTATAAATCTTTGATGAAAGAATATTTTAAGGCTGGAGCTAAATGGAGCGCTGCCCCTAAACCGCAATTGACTGATGAACAATATAATTTTAATTGGGAGAAAGAGAGTATAGAACAACAGAAAGTTGTTCTTGCAGTAACAGAGTTTGAACCCACTTTTGACGCGGCTGATTTTTATCGTTGTGGCAGAGATATAATTGCTCAGAAAAGTCATGTAACAAATGATTTTGGAATTGAATGGCTAAGAAGACATATTGGAGATGAATATCGTATACATGTTTTTGAATTTGATGATCCAAACCCAATGCATATTGACGCAACTTTTGTTCCTATTGCACCAGGGAAGTTACTGATTAATCCTGATAAGGTATCGGAAATTCCAGATTTATTTAAAGGCTGGGATGTATTGCATGCACCAAAACCGATTATTCCAGATTCCCATCCTTTATATATGACCAGTAAATGGATTAATATGAATATACTAATGTTGGATGAAAATCGAGTGATCGTAGAAAAGCAAGATGAACCCATGATAGCCGCAATGAAACGTTGGGGGTTCACACCTATTCCATGTAATTTCAGGAATTTCAACAGCTTCGGTGGGTCTTTCCATTGTGCAACATTAGATGTCAGACGCCGAGGAAGTTTGCAATCTTATTTTTAATAAAAAATCATTAATAGTGAATATCTGGCAAAGTTAATCATTATATTATTACATAATGAAAATATTAACTTTAAAGTATATTTACTATTGCAATTTTAAAAATGAGGTAAATATGAAAATATGGAAATATTCCACTAAAGATTCCATCATGTTTATTTTTAGCTTGTTAAATATTATTATAAGTATAGTGCTATCGTCATATTGGAGTGGTTTTTCAATTTCAAATTGGCTATTTAATATGGCTATTCTTTCATTTATAGCCACATACAATATTATAGTCATTTCACATTTCTTTAGTCATACTCCATGGTTTATATCGCCAACTATGAATGGTTTCGTTTCTATGCTCAACTCTATCAATATAGGGCAATCAATCCAAGCTTATCAATTTACACATGTCAGAAATCACCATAAATATCATAATGATAATGGTGATCCTATTAAGGATGGTTCGTCAACATTTTGGGGCGGTAAAGATGGGAAACATAATACATTATTGAATTATGCTATTTTAGGCGGACTAAATACCCTTTATAAAATCATCCCTCATACGTTATGGGCAATATTTTCATGGAGAAAACCTTTCAGTCAATATGATCATGGATTTGAAAAATTAATTTCAAAAATTGAGGCTAATAAGAAGAAAGAACTTATCCAACTGCGTTTGGATCGGCTTGCTATGTTTGTTGGACTGGTTTTTTTCTTTACCTTATCTTGGCAATGGACATTGCTTTGTTATTTGCCGTCATTATTAGTCTCTTTTATTTTGGTTAATATTCAAAACTATTATGAACATTATGGAGCAAATCCAGAAAATCAATTCTCCAATTCAGTCAGTTATTATGGTAAATTGTACAATTTATTAACTTTTAATGATGGTCACCATCAAGAACACCATATTTCAGGTAGCACACACTGGAGTTTTCTGCCTAAATTGCGGGAAAGATATGATTCTAAATTTAAAGAACAGGAGAGAATAGTAAGTCCCGTTCCTGCAATTGTAGGCTTTTTGCATAGGAAACGAAAAATGTTATATAAAACTCAAGATATAAAAGAAAGAATCCAAAAATAAATTAAACGAAATATGATTCAATATATTGAAGGAATAGTCATGACGCACAAAAATTTATCACTTACAGGAGTGAAGCTGGAAGAATCAGAATTTGTTATACATGAAACTGAAGGCCGCATAGAAAAAAGGGCTGTTGATGCTCTTCTGGATGGTCATCTTGCAGCATGTCGAATCCGTGATTTCTTATCGTGGGAACAACGACAAAAAATCATTGATAATTTTTGGTCATCTACAGCAAGAAAACCCCGATATGGTGACGGGATAGATGGTATAGAAGGGTATTTCCTTGGTGCTTCTCACATAGAAAAAACAACGCTTGCGTATTTCAAAGAGGTTGAATATTTTCGTCCAGCAATTACTCAACTTTTTCAGGGGACGCTTAATCCTCAAGCATATTTTATAGCGCAATTAAATGATTCGCAGTCAGAAAACTTATTACAGGTTCGTCCAGCCATGTATCAAGGAATGCCGGCTGGTGATGTCAAAGCAGTCTATTGGAATAATTCAGGGGAGTTTTTATTATTACCTCACGATGATTTAGCTCAACTTGGCGATCCTCGACAAAATGATTTTGAGATTCAGAGTATCAAGCGTGTCATGGCAGTCAATTTTTATGCGGAAGTTCCACAAGGGGGCGGGCAATTGAAAGTGTGGAATATTGACCCTGATATGGAATCACGTTCTGCTCTTGGACTCACCCACAGTGGTTTTCCTTATCCTACAGATCTACTCGAAGAACATGAGAGTATGGTCATTGATATAGCACCAGGGGATTTGATCCTACTCAATGGCAATTTGATACATGCAGTTTTAACTGGAAATGCCAATCAATTGCAGGAAAAGCGGCTACTCATTACATGCTTTATGGGACGTCACGAAGATGGTGATATTATTTGGTGGACATAAGTTCTGAAAAATATTGTTGATGATAAAACGTGAGATTGCCCGAAATGAAAGTCGGGCAATCTATCAACGACTAAGCACGTTACTCTACATCTATTTTGATTGGGCAAACAAAACCATCAGGTTTTATAGCTAGCAAATCACATCTTAGTCGATCGACGACATGTTCGGCAGTATTGCCAAGAAACGCGGCTGATAACCCCGTTCGACCAAGAATACCTAAAACAACCACACCCGCATTAAGTTCATCACATATTTCGGGGATGACTTTTTCCGGTATACCCTCATGAACGTGAGTTTGCTGCTCATCAATATAGAATTTTTGTCTTAGCTCTTTCATGGCGATTAAATGTTGGCCACGTAATGCCTGGTTATACACATTAGGATCAAAGTCAGGCAATTCAGTTGCAATATTTAAAGGTGCTACTGGATAAGCGCTAACCAGATGGATCAGAGGGTCTTTTACAATTCGATTGGCAAGTTCTTGTGTCTCACGCACCAATTTAAGATTCAATTCATTATGGTAAGGTTCTTCATTGGATAAATTGACAGCAACAACAGCAGAACCATTTTCTGGCCATACTTGATCTTTTACCATCCAGACTGGGCAAGGGCACTTACGTAATAGATGCCAGTCAAGTGGGGTAAAAATCATCGATTCCAGTCGGGAATGTTGATGTGCCATTTTCAATAATAAGTCGTGATTTCCAGTAATAACTTCTTGGATGATGGCTTCATAAGGACGATTATGCCAAACCACTTTGATCTCAATATCAATGCCTGATTCAAGGTAGTAATGGGCTTGCTGTTTTATCCAGGCGACTCGTTGGCCTATGACACCTTTTCGCATAGCATTTCTTTCTTCCGGAGAAAGTAAAGTGGTCATTTCATATGAAAAGTCATAAATAGGTAAAAACGCTTTAATCTGCCCACCACTGCGTTGCACGATATAGACTGCACGCCTTAATGCGGGCTGATCATCCTGATTAGGGTCAATTGCAACCAAGAGGTTTTGGTAGTTTGCCATATTGAGTTCCTCGCAGAGTCTGAATGCCTCTTTCGTACAGAAAATAAACCAATATAAACAACTATAACAGGATAAGAGTAAGCCAGATCAGAAAAATACAGTGATCTGGCCTAAATTTTAACTAACGTCAGGATGCATTAGCTGGGGACTTGCCAGCCAACACAGTCAATTTATTCATATCTTCAATCGCAATATACTTACCTTTGACCGCTAAAATTCCATTTTTCTGGAAGCGGCCAAGTAGGCGACTAATTGTCTCAACAGTCAGCCCTAAGTAATTACCAATGTCACCGCGTGTCATGGTAAGGCGGAATTCACGCGGTGAGAAGCCGCGTTGTGAAAAGCGGTGTGACAGGTTGTAAATAAAAGCAGCCAATCTCTCTTCTGCGTTCTTTTTGGAAAGCAGCAGGATCATTTCCTGGTCACCTTTGATTTCTCCACTCATCAAACGCATCATTTGCTGGCGGAGATTAGGCATTTTTCCAGAAAGGTCATCCAGCGTTTCAAATGGGATTTCACATACCATTGACGTTTCCAAAGCTTGGGCAAAGCTTGGATGTTCAGTATTAATGATGGCGTCAAATCCAACTAAATCACCAGCAAGGTGGAAACCTGTAATTTGTTCATCGCCTTCTTCGGTAATGGTATAGCTTTTGATGGTCCCAGAGCGGATGGCGTAGAGTGATTTTAATGCATCACCGGCCTTAAATAACGTTTGCCCTTTCTGGATAGGTTTCTTACGCTCAATAATGTTATCAAGCTGATCAAGTTCATGTTCATTTAAGGTGAAAGGAATACAAAGCTGGCTAATGCTACAATCCTGACAGTGGATTGCACAACCACCAGATTGAATCCGACGAATAATACGTTTTTCCGGGATCATAGGAAATGCTCATTAGAAGTGATTGATATGTGTAAATTTAACACATTTAGGTTGCTCTGATAAGGGCAAGATACTGCCATTAATCGTAGTATTTATCATCACTAGTGGAAAAATAAATTTTTTTTGTATTAACGTTTAACTTGTGTAAAATTTTAGCCACTCAAGATAATATCTTGATAAAACTGAAATTTAATTAATTATATATGGATATAATACGCGTTGATGATGTTATTTGGTTACAGATAGATAGAATAGGGTTGTGGCATGAGTGAATGGTCATTAATTGCATTTACAATGATAGTACAGAGTTCAGTGGGGCTTGTATTGATGAGCGGGCTTTATACTTACTGGATTAGGCATGAGTTAAACACATGGCAACATTCAGTGACTATTTTAGTGCAAAAAATATTACTAAGAACATTACTAGTCAGTAGCGCATTGGCTGGGATAGGGTTAGTTGCTTCTTTGAACATTATAGAATACCCATTTAGTGTTTATCACACATTGCAAAACATAATACATGAATGGGTAAACATAGAAATATTTTTTGCTGTCATCTATTTTGGTTTGCTGGTCTTATATACACTTTTTTTTGTGATTACAAAACGCGCATATGTTTATATTATGCTGGCAATTGGGGTTATTGGTTTAATTGACCTTTATTATATGGCAATTATTTATGCTAATAGCGCCATGATTACTTGGGCAAACATTAACACCTATTTTTTATTCTATAGTGCAGTATTTACATTAGGGCCTGCATTGGCGCTGTTATTTATTTACTATCCATTAGGAAAATATCTTCGAGGAATATTGCCGATCAAATTAGTGATGGCCGCTTTGCTGGTTGTTTTCATTAGCGTTACCATACGACTGATTGAGCAACCCGCCTATATGGAGTGGCTATCGGAAATCACAATCGTTAATGATAATGTTATTTTTCCACATCAAGCTGAATTCAATATCAAAAGCGCCTTCGGATTAAGAATGCTTTCATGGTGTTTGTATATTATTGCGATGGTAATCTGGACTTACTCCCTATGGAAAGCAAAGGATAACCTATTGATTAATAATAACTATTACATTATCATTGGAGCAGCCATCATGTTTATTGCTGAAGTAATCAATCAATATACATTTTTTATTATGTGAAACGTATGATAGATAATTCATACTATTTCAATTTATTATCCTAACTCTTTTCACTCTCCTTTCGACAAAATGCAAACTGTGACAACGTCACGGTTTGCATTTTGCATTAAAGTGACTTAATTTATAATTTCAATAGAAATATTTTCGGTGAAATACTAAATGGGATTATTTTCATTTCTTTGTGGTAGCGCACAAATTTAAAGTCAATTATTAACTTATAATTAATATTATAAGGATTATGTTTTATATCCATATAAAATAGATTTATTCGATATAATATTGCAGAATGCTTTTTATGCAATTGTGGTGATCGAAAATCAAGCAATTATTTTCAGTTAGTTATTGTGGGGGTTTTATAACCTCCGCAAGACATTTGTCATTAAAATAGAAAATAAAAAATCCATTAATAATTTTATGAATATTTGATTTAAGACAAGACAAAAAAATCAATTAAAAGGTTACATGATCATGACTAAACCATTTCATCCTAATTTAAATGTAGATGCATTGTTTTTGGGACCAAAATCAGAAAACGCTGTTTTTTTTAGAGAGATGATGGATTATGCAGTGAGTGAACATTTACATTGGCGTTCAGGTTTTCATCCCGAAGATTCAACGTCAGTCACATCCGTTGCTCGCTATGAGCATAACTATAGAGAAACGCTTTACCGTACAGAAGGGATCTTAAATCAGCTGTCAGCAAAACTGAAAAACACATCTATTCCTTTCTTTTCCCCTCGTTACCTTGGTCATATCAGTAGTGATACCTTAATGGTTTCTAATCTTGCCTACGTTATGGCCATGATGTATAACCCGAATAACTGTAGTTATGAAGCATCCCCGACAACAACAGAATTAGAGCTTGACTCAGGATTAGATCTCTGTCGCATGTTTGGTTATGACCCGCAGAAATCCTGGGGGCATATTACTTCTGGTGGCACAGTAGCTAATTATGAAGGTCTATGGGTAGCCAGGAATTTAAAAACATTGTCTTATGCGATATCTCAACATCCTAAAGCAAAAGATCTCATCGAACATAAAACGTCCCGGCAATTGAAAAATATACCCACCGCTGAACTTTTGGATCTTATTACCGAACTGCAAAAACGTGGACTGTTTGAAGAAATTCGCGATATGACATGTCGTGGTACAGGAGTTAAGGCGGAAATTCTAGGCAAATTACTGGTCCCACAATCCAAGCACTATTCTTGGATGAAAGCTGCAGATATTTTTGGTATTGGTCAAGAAAACATTATTCCATTACCTGTAAATGAGAACTATCAAACTGACATTGCCCAAATGCGGAAAATCACCTTTGAATTAATTGAACAAGGTGAACCAATCCTGGCAATGATTGCGGTGGTGGGAACAACTGAAGTGGGGGCCATTGATCGGATTGATGAAATCATTACGTTGAGGAAAGAGTGTGAGGAACGTTATGGTGAGTCATTCTATATTCACGTTGATGCTGCTTACGCAGGATATGCGTGTTCCATGCTCCTGAATGAGCGGGGAGAATTTGTAGAATATGATGAACTGGCCAGTTACCACCGTTCGGTGGGGATCATGCCAGAAAATATCAGTTGGCCAAAACCGGAAGTTTACCAAAGTTTCAAGGCATTGAAAGAAGTAGACTCAATTACTGTGGATCCGCATAAAGTTGGCTTCATTCAATATGCAGCGGGCGCTGTCTGCATGAAAGACAAGCGTATTCTCGAATTGATCTCTTCACATGCAGCATATGTGTTTGAAGACCATGATGATAAAACAAATACCATCAATCGGGGAATTCTTGGTTCATCCATCATGGAAGGTTCAAAATCAGGAGCAACAGCCGCGGCACTTTGGGCTGCTCATCGTCTGTTACCTTTGAATATTAATGGATATGGAAAAATAATTGCTGCTGGTATCGTCACAGCACAAAGGTTGTTGAATAAACTGGCAAACTTACCGCCAATAGAAATTGGTAAACATCGATTTGAAGTACATATCTTTCCATCCCCTGATTTCCATATGATCAACTTTACGTTCAAAGAAATTGGTAGCGAAAGTCTGAGCAATCACAATGCGCTTAACAAGCGTCTATACGAGCTTTGTTCATACTCCACAGGGCGTGCTTATGCCAATGATTTTCTCACATCATCAACCATATTAGATTATAAAGAATATGGTGATACACCGTGGCACTATGCAGAGAAATGTGGTTTTAGCCGTAGTGAATGGGAGAAAGTTCGCAATATCTATGTACTACGAGCTGCGGTAATGACTTATTGCTTACGCAATGAAGAACACTTTGAAGAGTTTTGGCAGCAACTTCAAGCTATCTTTGTTAAGAAATTGAACCAGATTCTTGATGAAGAAGAGAAAAAATCTCGGTTAAGATTAGAACCAAGTGTACCATTTATTGGTTAATAAACCTGGATGTTCATCGGAATTATTTAACTAATTGAAAAAAGAGCTTATATTTACCTAAGCTCTTTTTTATTTCAAAATTCATATTTCTCCGCTATTCGTAATTTATAAATTCATATTTTTCAAAATGTTAATGATTTTATCTCCGCTTATCCTTTATTTTACTCCTATCCATACAGTCCAAAAATCTTCCTCAACGATATCCGTATCATTACCCAGCGATTTTTCAATATGCTTGATTAGATAAGCTATCTCTTCATCACTTAATTCATGCAATATAGAGCGTCCTTTACGCGCCAGAAGCTCTGAGGCTAATTGTGAAAAATTCTTATAGACAGTATATTTTTCCAAAAGAGAAAATGCTTTAACTTGTTTAAAACCAACTGATTGTAAGCCATCAATCACTTCAACCTTGTCTGGTCTGCGTTGATTTTCAAAATTTCGCAGGTGAGGATAAACGTCGAAGAGATAGCCACGAATATGTTCGGGTGATCCAGGAAGTTGGATATCTTGCATAGTTCTGTCCTGCAAGATATATACTCCGCCAGAACGCAATAAGCGATAAGCTTCGGCAAAACAAGTGTTTCTATTTTCTTGATTAATATGGTGAATAAGTGCTCTTTCAAAGATAACATCTTGACTACTATCAGGTAAACCAGTGCAAAGAGCATCACCCTGTTTGATAACGATATTTGGCAAACCTTGGGTATTTTCCGCTGCATCAGACAGCATCTGCGGGGAAAAATCAACGCAAGTAACTTTTTTAGCTCCCATTTTTTGCCATGCCAGAGAATAAATACCTCCACCACAACCAATATCCGCGATTTCCTTATCGCATGGATCCACCAGCTTCTGCATTAAATCGAACCATTCTTGTTGAGCTTCACGACCAAGATAACTATGTCTATTTTCTGGAGAATTAAAGTTGATTGGCATAATAGTTAACCTCTATGATTGTGTTTTTGTAACTTATCAATTGATAATAGGGCTTACACCTAAAGAAACACCTAATCCCATTAAAATGATACCAATGATACATTTGGGTTACTGACATTGACAATTGATAGACTTCAACAAACTTTACAATTAACACAATTGGTTGTTTTATGTGAACCCATTATCATTTAATATCAATGTGATACATAATTTAGTTCTGTTTAAAAAAGAGGAATTTATATATATTCAGACATCGTCTTGCTATATAGACAATAATTAAATGGCCTATAAGGAGCCACTTTATGAAAAATGAAAGAAGACTTTTTCTGAAACAGGCAAGTATTACTGGTGCAGCATTCTCATTATTGCCTCTGGTTCCAGCAGGAGTTTTTGCCTCTTCACATAATCAATCAAAGAAAGAGGATAGTATTGATATCGGCGTTTGCGAAATGACTCCAGAGGAAATGTCAGGGCCATATTTTATAAATAACAAATTACTGAGAAGGAATATAACAGAGGATGAACCAGGAATACCTCTTTTATTGACAATGAAAATCATTGATTCTGTAACCTGTAAACCTCTACATGATATCCTTATTGATATATGGCATTGTAATGCAATGGGAAAGTATTCAGGTTGGAAATACATCAATCCAGACCTTGAGGCTCCATCTAGTGATATAGGAACAATTTCGAGAACTGATGAAAGCACATTTCTTCGTGGGTCACAAAGGACAGACAAAGAAGGCATAGTCAGATTCACCACAATTTTCCCCGGTTTTTATGCTGGAAGAGCTATACATATTCATTTATCAGCAAGGAATGCGAATGTACAAAAAAGACAGGAAGATAAATTCTATTTTGTAGGCCAACTATATTTCCCCGAGGATATATCTAAAGAAGTCATGAGTGATGATATGTATTCTCCAAGGGATGTTAATAGGCTTAAAAATGAAGATGATTCCATATTTTCTGGCGTTAAACATAGGGCTGCAATTTTGACAATAAAAAAAATAGGTGATAATCCTTTGGATGGATTACATGGAAAGGTAGTTTTATCTATTAATAAAGACAATGTGTCTAAAAAAATAACCCCTAAAGACTTGGCTAAATACACGGTGTAGGTGAATCTAATTTAGGAAAAAGCTTCCTTAACCAGAATACGTTTGGGGCCACGTCTAAACGTGTTATCGCACACGTTTTGATTTTTATTGTGTCGTTATCTTTTTTATTATATAAAAAAGATGTTAATGTAAGTTAAATTTATGTCTGATTGAATGTGTAATTTTGTTATTTTTATTTGGGTGATTACACGCCTTTGCGGTAGCTATGTTTATTGGTTATAAAATCCCAATAAATAAATATGGGGACAAACAAGATTAATAGGGAAATTATTACGTTTATATTTAATTTAATTAATAAAAATTATCTTGATAAGGTAAATGAAAATTGATAAGGGAAGTCGTTATGAATATATCTGAACGTAAAAATCAGGTATCTGAATATTTCTGCAAACTTTCGGGTAAGCAGGATTTAGGTGATACTGTTAATATTTTCGATACCGGTCTAGTTAACTCTCTTGCTGTTATCCAGTTAATTGCTTTTCTGGAAAAAAACTTCAGGATTAAAGTAGAAATTGATGATCTTGATAATGCCAATTTTTCCAGTATTGAAGCAGTTTGTCATTTTCTGGATAAAAAGGTGGCAGCAAATGTTTAACCGTTTTCTATCATCTGCACAGCAAGAATGGTTACAGATATTTGAGCAGTTTTCAGCATCAAATATTGCCCCTTATGCCGATGAATGGGATCTTTCTGAAACCATGCCTGACAGTGTAATAGAGCAATTGGCACATAACGGTTGGTTAGGCGGATTAGCGAAAACAGAACATGGCGGTCTGGGATTTGATGCGACGACCTTCGGGTTGCTGAATATGGCGATTGGTGCCGGAAGCGGCTCACTTACCGGCCTGCTCAATGTCCATTCGATGATGTTAAAAACCATTGAGGATTGGGGCACTCAGGAGCAGCAACAACGCTTTTTAACGCCGTTGGTCAAAGGTGAAATTATCGGTGCTTTTGCCCAGACGGAGGTTTCCGCTGGCGGGGATTCAAAAAACCTGACCACCCAGTTTGAAGATTGCAGCGATGAGCTAAGTATTCACGGGCAGAAAAGCTGGATTACGTTTGCTCAATCCGCAGATCTGTTTCTGGTCTTCGGCAAATATCAGGGATTAGATACGGCGGTTTTGCTTCCCGCAAATACACCGGGGTTAACCGTCACAGCTAAGAAAAACATGCTGGGGTTCAGGAGTGCTCATCTGGCAATGTTAGATTTCAATGACTGCCGGGTTCCGAAAACTAATATCATCGGGAAACCCGGTTTCGGACAAAATCTCATTTCTAACAGTGCGCTGGATTACGGACGCATCAGTGTGGCCTGGGCTGCGGTAGGTATACAGCAGGCGGCCCTATCTGCGTCAGTACATAGAGCCAGTTCCCGCTCTACTTTTGGTTCATTCCTTGCAGATCAGGGCATTATCCGAGGCTATTTAGCGGAAATGTCCGGTAGTCTGCTTGCCTCCCAACTTATCTGCCTGTCAGCGACAAAAACCAAAGAAGCCAAAGATGAAGATGCGCTTGAGCAGATCCTTCAAGCCAAACTTTTTGCATCCCATGAAGCGGGTGTGAGTGCGGCAAAAGCGGTTCAAATCCACGGTGGTCACGGTTGCGATGAAATCAACGGTATCAGCCGCCTTTATCGGGATGCCAAGATCCTGCAAATCGTCGAAGGCAGCAATGAATTGCAAAAGATGCTGATCGGCAAACAGCTCTGTACCCGATACAGCCACCACGCTCATTCATAAGCCGCTCTCCAATAACGTCTATTCCACATCACAGAATATTTTATCTGATATCCGCCCGTGGCATTGATCAGAGGATTCCTGCGTCATGAAAACAGGTCGATTTATAACTGATTATTTCGCAAGTACAGCGAGAGATAACCCAAACTCTGCGATACGCTGGGGAAAAGGCAACACCTTATCCTGGGAGGCTCTATATCTGAGAGCAAAACGGCTGGCGCATCATCTCATATATGAGTGGGAGCTTCGTCGGGGAGAATGTGTCGCCATTGGCCTTGAACGCAGCCCGGAATTTTTGGTTGCGGCCTATGCGGTGTTATTAGCCGGCGGAGTTTATTTTCCGGTCGATGCGAAAACTCCAGTGGCTCGTCTGTCATCTATGTTTGCAACGGCTCGCTGCCGTCTTGCTTTCTGTGCGACCGATAAGGTCAGTTTATTCAGTCATATAGACGATAAACTGGTATTGATTCAGCGTGATCAGTTGGAAGAGATAACCACACAACTGAGTTCAGATTCCCCGCTGAATTTGCCTCAGTTACAGGCGACTGATCCGGCGTATTTAATTTTTACTTCTGGTACGACGGGTACGCCTAAAGGAGTATTAGTCAATCATGGTGCGTTTATCAATCGGCTAGAATGGCATCAGCGACACAGTGAACTAGTGGATACCGATATCATCCTGCAAAGAACGGCACTGATGTTTGATGTATCGCTGTGGGAACTTTTTTTGCCTGCCCTGAGTGGGGCAAGCCACTATTTACTCCAGCCGGGGCTGGAATCTTACCCCATAGCCATTGTAGCGGCGTTGGCTGGCGAAAATATTACGGTGGTTCACTTTGTTCCCAGTCTGCTCAAGCCGGTTTTGCAGGAACTTAAGAACAGTGATATGCCGGATGGTCTGGAATCTGACCCGCCATTAGCCGATTTGCGCCAAGTCTATGTGAGTGGGGAATCTCTGCCCGCCAGTCTGGTAACACAGTTTTATGAGATGTTCAGTTCCCGCTGTCGTCTGACCAATTTATATGGCCCGACGGAAGCCGCCATTGACGTCAGTTTTTATGACTGTGAAGCAATTCCGTCAAATATTATCCCGATTGGCCAACCGCTTACCGGATGTCAACTTTACATCGTAGACCCGGATACGCGGGAACTAAAGGCAGAATCAGAAACCGGTGAAATTGCCATTGGCGGTGAGTGTCTGGCTGAAGGTTACTGCAACCGTCAGGATTTGACCGATAAGGTTTTTGTTTTTCATCCTGAACTTCAGCAGAGAATTTATCTGACCGGCGATCTTGGATGGTATGAACAGGAACGCGGGTTTTTCTGTCAAGGCCGGAAAGATACACAGGTAAAACTGCGTGGATTGCGGATTGAACTGGGCGAGATAGAACATCACTTACTCAATTATCCCGCCATTACTGAAGCCGTTGCCTGTGTCGTTGAAGATAATGGACAAGAGCTGTGGCTGGTGGCTGCTATTGTCGCGGGGCAGAAAGAACTGGAACCACAGGCGATCAGGCAATTTCTTGCCGCACAGATGCCTGCCTATATGTTACCCGCCCGCTATTGGCAAACCGGGCAGTTACCACGCTCCAGTTCCGGCAAGCTGGATAGGAAAGTGATCGCGCAGACTATACGGGAACGTTTTTTCACGCCGTCGGGTTGTACACAAAAAGAGGGTACACAAAATGGCGGCGCTCACCATGAATAATCAGTCCATTTTTGAATTAACCCGCTCACAGCAGGCCATTTTCCAGATGGGGCTGTTCAACCTTGCCGGAAGCCAGTTTTATTTTGGGGGTATCGCCCGTTTTAAAGGGGATATTGCGCTGGAACAGCTTGTCCGTGTTGCCGACATTATCCGTAATACATTGGATGTGTTTCGTATTGGTTTTATGAATAAACCGCAGGTGGAAACCGGAATTGTCGGCGTTGAGTGGTGCGGTATCCGGCATGACGGCCCGCAATCAGAAGTGGGGAGAGTGGATTTCAGCCACTTTCCCGACCCCAAAAAAGCATTTGAACATTGGGCACAACGTCAGTTACGGATGGAAGAAGATTTATCCCTCACACCAATCCGGATCTTTGCGGTGCGCTTTCAGACTGATCAGTCAGGGTGGTTTGTTAAAATTCATCATGCGGCGCTGGATGGCATGGGTTCGGCGTTATTGCAGCATCAACTGATCAAAGTGCTGGAGCAGGAGAGTGCAAGTTCAGCAACGGAACAACATGACTCTTTTTTATTTACGATTCTTGCTGAAGAAGAACAGAATTACGAGCGTTCCCGGCGGATTAATAAGGATAAAGCCTATTGGCAACATCTTTTTGCTGAAAATTCATCAGCAGATGCACGAAAAATATTCAGCCGTTATCCGATCGGTGATTATCGTGGATTAGAAATGAGTTCAATGCGGATAAAAGCCACAATAACGCCCTATAAGAATGAAATATTGTGCCGGTTTAAAGACCGTGGTGAGTCCATTTTCAGGCTGTTTTTCACCGCAGTGGCCTGGATTCAGATGGTGGTCGAAGACGGTAACTGTGCATTATTGCAGGCACCTGTTGTCAATCGCTGGAGCGAAGAGGCAAAAAAAGCAGTCTCAATGGCTGTCGCACCGGTTCTGCTACCGGTGTTTCGTCAGACCGGGCAGACTGCGGTCGATTGTTATCAACAGCTGAAAAAACATCTGCAAAAAGCCATTACCCATTCACGTTATGCGCCGGCAACTCGCTGGGGAGAACTGGCCTCAGCAGACTGGAAACGGGTGATTCCGGCATTCGGGGTTTCCTATCAGACAGGAGAATTCCAACAAGAGGCGATGGGTGCTGAGGTATTGCTTGAGCACATGCAGGCGGTTGAATCGCTGTTCGCCTCGATTCACATTCATGATCGTTTTGAAAAGGGTTACTACAGGCTTGAAGCGGATTTTCGCAGAATATGGTCGCCTGAGCAGTGCCACGCATTCCTGCAAACCGTACTTGACTGTGCAACCGATATTGCACTTGAAATCACGGAGCAGCAGAGCCTGACAGATGAGAATGATGAGCAACGTATCCATCAATCTGTTACCACGCCAATAGGTGTCCACTTACTTAACGCATTTGAATGGCACGCAGACAGCACTTTATTTAAGAGTGAAACCACATTTAAAACCGAAACAGCATCCCAAGCGTTCACCTATCGTCATGGGTTACAGTGGATTCACCGGTTTAGTGAGCAGTTACATGCTATGCAGCCTGAACATCAACCAGTGTTAATTCTGGGCAGGCGTACCCCGGAAATCGTTCTGTCTTACCTGACCTGCCTGATTAAAAATATCACTGTCGTTCCTGTCTGCCCCACAACAACCCCGTCGGAAAGGTTATCAACGATTATCCGCAATTCGGGGGCTTCCCTGTGTATTTATACCGAGGCTGATCGGGAGCTGGCTGAAACGCTGAATTTGCCTTCGTTACGGGTTTCTCTGCAACAACAGAACGCTGTGCAGGCACAAACAGAAACGGCATGGCGTGCTGAGGTTCAGTCACAACCGCCATCCGGTCACCCGGCGTATATTCTGTATACCTCCGGCTCGACAGGAGAGCCGAAAGGCGTTGCTATTTCTGCCATTGCGTTGGCTAATTATGCACTGGCTGCGAAAACTGCATATGCAGATGAAACATCGTTTAATGCACCGTTGTTTACCTCTTTTGGCTTTGATCTGACGCAAACTGCCATCTTAGTGCCGGTTCTGTCCGGTGGATTTATCCAGACGCACGAACAGGATATCCGCGATAATCCTGAACTGTTGCTCACGCTTCTCGCTGACAAATCCCTGACAGGGGTGAAATGTACGCCATCCCATCTTGCTTTGCTGATTGAGCAGGGCATTGAAACTGACGGGCGATCTCCGCTGACGTTTATTGTCGGCGGGGAGAATCTACCTGTTTCGCTGGTGAACAATGCTCTGAACTGCCTGCCATCAGGCAGCCGGATTATCAATGAATATGGGCCAACGGAAGCAACAGTCGGCTGCTGTACTTATGCGTTAAGTGATAACGCAGGCGATCTTGAAAACAGCCAAAACACAGCGGTGGCTGTTATGCCGATTGGTACAGCGCTGGGTAAAGCGGAACTGTCGCTCAGGGACAGTTGGGGGCAAAAGATACCCCGTGGTTTTCAGGGGGAAATCTGGATCAGCGGGCCGATACTGGCAGAAGGTTATCTGAATGATCCATCTCAGACAGCTGAGAAATTTGTCTCTGGTGCAGATGAACAGCAGCGCTGGTATCGCACGGGAGATCTGGGCGTACAGGACGCACGGGGCATATTTCACTGCATTGGCCGTATTGATGATGAATTTAAGGTGCGCGGTCATCGGATTCATCCATTGGAAATCGAGAAAGCGGTCACAGACGTGTTGATTCAGTCCGGTCAGTCAGAGGATCACAACTGGCAGCTCAAGGTGCTGAAACTGGTGATCAACACGTCGCAGGGTCTGGCTGAAACGGCAAGTACCGTTAAAACGGAAAGTATCGTCTTATGCAGCAATTATCCGCTTCCTTATGATTCGCCTGAATTTCAGCATAAATTAAAAGAAAAAATAGCCGAATCCTGGTTGCCGAACCTGTATTGCACGGTGCAACCCTGGCCGATGAATGCTAACGGTAAGGTGGATATCGGGCGATTAACCCGCGCCGCTGAAATCAGCTATCAGTCATTGACTGAGTTACCCAATAAAGATTCAGTCGATAAAAAAGCGCATCAGGAAACAGAGAATTATCCTCTTCCTGATTGGCTGGATGAGGAATTTCTCAGACCTATCTGGCCTCAGTCTGTGGATTTGACCGCTTCATTTTTTGAGCTGGGGGGTGATTCAATCAAAGCCATTCGTCTGGTCGCATTATTGGCGAAAAAAGGGGTTAAGCTCGGTATGAACTCCTTGCTGACTTCAACAGCATTGGGTCTGGTGCTGGCAAATGCCTGCGCTGAATCATCCGTACAGACAGAAATATTACAACAAGAAGACGCGCCGGAGCAACCGGATGCCAACTGGCTGCGTTATTTACCCGCTGTGCGCTGGTATCAGCAGCAATGCTTTAAATATGGTGAGCAGCTACAGCAGGGCGTTGTGCTTGAAATCACCTCTGTCTTATCTGCCGAACAGATCAATGCCGCAATGATGGCGGTGAAATCCAGACATAAGATTTTCTCTCTCAGGGCTAATCAGGATCTTAGTGAACTCTATTTTTCACCTTCGGTGCAGACCGCAGGGAATATCGGAAACTACTGCAGGGTATTGGCATCAGATGAGTCTCTTGAAGATCGGCGCAAACAATTGCAGGGTGAAATTTGTCTGGCGAGCCGACCCAGCGTGCATGAGGTCGTATATGACCCACGAGTTAACAAGCACTTTCTGATTTTGCTTTGTCACCACCTGATTTGCGATGTGCATTCGTGGATTTTCTTATTGGATGAGTTAGATCAGGCACTCAACCCTCCAATGGCGGAAACGGACACTTTTGCAGAAATAGAGTCGGAACAGGGGGCATTTCTGTGGGGTAAGTGGCTGGCAGATAAGCTGTCTGTAGAAAACATCACGGATATGTCCGGCTTATCTCAGGGCAATTCTGCCGTTCAGCCCGCTATCACATCGATTACGCTGCCTTTATCCATTTCTGGGGCTGACTTCCGGTTACTGGAACAGCGCAAAAAAGCTGAACGTTCGCAGCTGATTGCCGCAATATTACTGGAAATACTCGCAGAAGGCGGCCTGTTACCTTATAAAGTCAACGTGTTATTTGAAAATCACGGGCGTTTATTTACCGAAGCCGGAATGCCCGCAGGCTGGAATCTGGCAATGGCAAATGCGGTGGGCTGGTTTACCGGTTTCCAGTTGCTGCGTTTTAATGTGAATTCAAATCAGTCACTGAGCTTTTTACAGCGGCTGAAATCCCAACAATATAAAGATAAAGCGGACTGGAAGAAACAACTGGGGCTGAGTAGCACGGCAGAAAGGGCGCTGATCAGTATTAATGATATTGGTTCTGGCCTGAGTGATAATGACAGCAAAGAATGGCAGCACATTAATTTAATTCAATCCCTTTCCGGTGGTTTTCTTCATCCTGACGAAAAGAGCGTGGCGGATTTTGACATCCTGATCCATGACCGACCGGCAACCGGTTCTGTTCTGCTCGAACTGCGGCTGGGCATTCCTGAGGCCAATACCGAGGATGCCCGCAATTACCTGACACAAATTAATGATCGATTATCAGAATGGTGCCGTTCTGAAGAGGCATGTGCTGGTCAGGTTCGTTCACTTATCCCTGCAGATTTTCCTTTCAGCCAGCTCTCACAATCGGAACTCGATTTCATTATTCATGGAGCCTCAGAATGAGAATATCCCTCGATTCTGCCAAAACCGTATTTCTGTTTCCCGGAGTGGGCGCGCAGCAACCGGATATGTTTGCAGAATTCAATACCTATCCCGAATACCGTGCATGTCTGGAAGAAGTTTCAGAACTGTCGCAGGTTGATCTGTTTGATGTGATTCATGGCAATCGTCGTGACACACTGAAACAGGTGCGGGTGGCGCAGTTAGCACTGACAGCAACCACTGTGGCGATTGCCGGTATTCTGCGCAGGCATTGCGGGCTGGTGCCTGAATTTATGATGGGGCACAGTCTGGGGCAATATCCGGCACTGTGTGCGGCAGGTTATCTAGATTTAGCAACATTAACAAAACTGGTGAATTTTCGTTCCGAAGTGGTGGCAGCCTGCGCGCGTCATTATCAGCAGGGCGATATGTGTTGGGTTTTGCATATTCCTGCCGAGGTTGTTGTACAAGAGGTGAATAAAGCGCGCTTGGATGAGGGTATTGCTATCTACGTATCTGCCACTGATGCGTTTGATCAAGTTACTCTCTCCGGCGAGATGGCAGATATCCGGCGTTTCGCCCCACGGATGGAGACATTGGGCGGGTTACTGTTTCCACTGAAAATCGGCGGGCCTTTTCATTCTCCATTAATGGCTGAAGCGAAGGAAAAACTGGATATGTTGCTTGATTTTCTGCCATCATCAAACCAGCAACACAGGTTATTTTCCCGTGTCGTCTGTAATGTCAGCGGTGTGGAATTAGCCACAGAGGATCTGAAAACGTCCATTCTGCAACACCTTATTTCGCCGGTGCAGTGGCTGCCGGGGCTGCAATATGTTGCACAAAACGGAGTGACCCGTTATCTGGAAATTTCCCCTAAAAATGTGCTGGGTTACCTTACCGAACGTTCGGCATTACCCATGCGTCCGCTATGGACGTCTGATGAGATGTTCACCGCTGTTCAGGCATTGAATTGCAAAGAGAGCAGGCTGGAACAGTTTGTCAGATACTGCTGTTTCCACCTTTACAGCACGAAGCTGCCTGCCATAACCGCTCCAGCGGTGATAGAACAGCTATCCCGTATCCGGCTGGAGGCCAGACAAACAATTAAAAATGCCAACATAAATATGGAAGAATGCCATTCCCTCTGTCAGTCCACACAGCAATGGCTGGAACTTATAGAGGCAAGCAGTAACCGTTCCGCTGATACGGAAAAAACAAAGTTGCAGGCGCTCTTTGATGCGGTCAGGAGTTGACTATGACCAAATCGTGTTCAGTTCCGGAAAAGTTGGTTGAAGAGTTACTGCAAGTGACACCACAGGCAAATGGGCTGCTGTTTCATGCGCTGAAAGACGGCAACAGCGCTTACCATATTGGTGTGATATTCAGACTACAGGCGGATGTTGAAAAAGAAGATATTTTCGCGACATGGCAGCAAATCCAGCAATCACAACCTGCTTTACGCTCGGTATTTCTCTGGCAGCAACTACGGGTTCCACACCAAGTTATCTACGCGTTGCCACGTATTCCACTGGAATATGTCCGTATTGATCATTCATCGTCCGTCAGACAGCTCTGCCTTGACTGGCTGGCGAAATCGAAAGCAACCCCTTTCACGCTGAATACAGAAGTGTTCCGCATCGCGGTTTTTCACGATACAGAGTCTGCGGCAGTAAATATTGCCTTCTCCTTTCATCATATTTTGATGGATGGCTGGAGCAGTTCGCTGCTGATCTCTCTATGGTTACAGGGATTGCGGCGGCAAAAAATTATTCCTTTACCCGCGCGCCTGTATGCCCAGCAGCTTTGGCGGGGATTAAGTGCGGAAGAGCAGATAGCCTGCCGTCAATACTGGCAAAGCGTATTGCAGCAATTACCGGATGGTGAGGCATCAGCAACAACTCAATTATTAGCAGAACCTCTGTTCCGCAGGGCGGATGATCAGACCGCCAAACATGACACCAAGATAAAAATTGCGGCAAACAGTGTATGGAGCGCCGAGTGTAAGGCAACAGTAGAAGCGTTGTGCCGCCGTATCGGGGTCACACCAGCCAGTTTTATCTACCTGTGCTGGGCGCTGACATTATCTAAAATGACCTTCCAGAAAACCGTTGCCTTTGGCTGTACATTCTCTGGCCGGGGCGCAGCATTGACGCAGGACGGTGAATATCCGTCGCTGGGGTTATTTACCAATACTGTGCCGCTCATTTTACCGCTGGAGGGGCAATGGAGTCTGGAAGTGGCGTTACGTGCGGTTTTTCAGACATTACAGCAGGTTCAGCAATATGAAAAAACTCCGCCGTTAATCATCCGGGAAGCGGCGGGAATACGGGATGATCTTTATGATTCTATTGTTGTTTTCGATAACTATCCCATTGATACCAGTTTACAGGACAGCCGTACCGATATCTTTCTGACCGAGCTACACAGCGAAGAAACAACCCATTTTGGTCTGACATTAACGGTTTCAGGGATCGAACACTGGCAAGTTGAGCTAAGTGCCGGAGAAAATTATCAGGGCGATCCCGCTGCGGTTACAATGGTGTTTAACGCGTTTGAATCGCTGGCAGCAGATTTACTCAGGCATCCGGTAAACAGTCCGATTGAAGAGCGGTTTTTCACGCTGAGTTCACACGATTTAGAAGAAAATTCAGATAACACTTTATTCGTTACAGGCGAATTAAAAGAGCAGATTCCTAATATTAATGAATGTCTGTCCGGCATTTATCGACGGCTCAGTGCGTTTCCGCAGGATATCAGCCTAATTGATAATCAGAACCGCATCAGTAACCATCAGCTGTTGCAGGGAGTGGGATATATACAGAAACATATGCATGAAGCGGGCTTTGTGCCAGGGGATCGCGTGGCGGTTCATCTGGAAAAAGGGCTGTTATCCACGCAGGCAATACTCGCCATTCTGTTCAGTGGCGGAAGTTACTTTTATCTCAACCCGAAAGATCCGCCACAACGTAAAAAGACCCTGTTGGCGCTGGCGGATTGCCACCTCATTTTATCTAGTTCGATGCTGAACAGGGAATTTAACCATGATAACGGGTGCTATCTGCTGCTGGATATTGAACCGTCAAATGCCATTTTGCCCGAAACGTCAGCAGCGTCTGAGCTGTATCGTCATCGGCAGTCGGAAGATGAGTTTTACTTTATTTTCACCTCCGGAACGACCGGTACACCAAAAGGGATCGCGATCCGCAATGAATCCGTCGCGAACCTGCTGGACTGGTTTATACAGGAAACCTCACTGACCTCTGCCGATCGGGTGCTTGGCTTAACTGACCTGAATTTTGACCCCAGCGTGGAAGATTTGTTCGCCAGTCTGCTGGTGGGCGCGACGCTGGTTTATCCGGCGCCTCACGTTTTACTGGAGAGGCGGGCGTTTGTCGAATTGGTGCAGCATGAATCCATCACGTTAATCGACTTTATTCCCGGCGCGATTGCGCAGCTTATTCAGGATGCTCCTTTCTTTCCATCCATGCGGTTATGGATATTTGGCGGTGAAGAGCTACCGAAACGCCTCAAAGATCACCTGTTGCAGCAGGGCTACGATGTCAGAAATCATTATGGTCCCAGTGAAACAACGGTGGATTGCCTGACAGCCAGACAATCCCTGACGGCGGATATCTCCATTGGCTGGCCAATCCAGAATGTGATTGCCTATTGTGCGGATGTTTTCGGCAAGCCGCTGCCCGCAGGCATTCGCGGCGAACTCTGGGTGGGCGGGCGAGCGGTTGCACATGGCTACGCCACAAATCCGGCTGAATCTGCCAGATATTTTATTCATGCCAGCGGTATGACGGAATCTCTGAACCTGACCGGATACACCGATCTGACACCGTATTTCTACCGAACAGGAGATGCGGTTATTTTTTCCCGTCAGTCCGGTTTTCAGTATCTGGGGCGAATCGATGATCAGGTCAAAATAAATGGCATCCGGATTGAACCACGGGAACTGGAACGGACTGTCGAAAAATTGGAGCAGGTCATCAGCTGTTATCTGTTACCGGCGATGCAGACCGGCAAACGCCAGTGGCATTTGTTTGTTGATAGTGCTGAACCACCGGCAACGCTGATTCCCCGTATCAGAGAGCATATCCGCCACGACTTACCTGAGTCGTGGAATCCGGCTCTGATTGTGGTGGTGAATGGTTTTGAGCGCATTATAACCGGCAAAGTTGATCGTAAACGGCTTCAGTCGCTGGCGGTGGAATGGCAACAAAAACAGGTCGCTGAACATCATGCACCGTTAACCGACCCGATTGAAACTCAGGTGCAGGCAGTCTGGAATGAAGTGCTGGAAAGCCAAATTGTGGCTACTGATGTGAATTTTTTTGATGCAGGCGGCGATTCCCTCAAGATCATCGCGTTGCAATCCCGTATGCAGCAGGTTTTCGGGCTGGAAATTGGCATCGCTATCTTATTTGAGTATCCCACCATCGCCTCGTTTGCCGGTTGGATAAAACAGCGCCAGTTACCCGCCGGATATACAGAAAATGCCGCAATAAGTGGGGCTGAACCTGCCAAACCGTTATCCCAAGAATCCATTTTGTCGTCGGCTCGTTCCGGTAAAAACAGGCTGGCAGATCGGCGGCGTAAAGCAAAAGGAAGTTCAGAATGATAAAGCGTGGCTATACCGGTGACACATACACCGGTAACGAAATTGCAATTATCGGCATTTCCTGCCGGTTTCCCCACAGCCCGGACTGGCAGAGTTTCTGGCAGAATTTATTAGACGGGCGTGAGCTGGTGTCATTTTTTTCACAGGAAGAGTTACTGGCTGCCGGCATTCCGCCCCAGATGATTGCACAGCCTAATTACGTACCGGCTAAAGCCGCTCTTGAAGATACTGAATGCTTTGATTACCCATTTTTCGGTTATTCACAGCGGGAAGCGCGAAAAATGGACCCGCAGCTTCGGTTGCTGCATGAAGTCAGTTTTAATGCCTTTCTTGATGCCGGAATTACGCCGGGCAATACCCTGTTAAATGCCGGAGTGTTTATCGGTTCCACGCTGAATTTGGCGCGTCTGGAGCAATTCACCACCGCCAGTCACGATATCTCGGAAATGTTCGATGTCAGCAATTATAACGATCCGGCTTCTTTTGCCACGCAGCTCGCTTATCGCATGAAACTGAATGGCCCGGCGGTAAATGTCCAGACCGCCTGTTCCACCTCACTTTCTGCCGTTCATCTGGCCTGTAAAGCGCTATTGGCGGGGGAATGTACGCTGGCGCTGGCGGGAGGAGCCTGTATTACTGATCCGGTTGCTGGCGGCTATCTGCATCAGGACGGCATGATTTTATCGCCTGACGGACATTGCAAAACCTTTGCGGATGATGCGCAGGGAACAGTAAACGGTAACGGTGTGGCGGTTGTGCTGCTGAAACTGCTGGAAGACGCTATCGCAGACGGTGACCCGATCCACGCGGTGATTGTTGAATCAGGCATGAACAATGATGGTGACAGAAAAGTCAGCTTTGAAGCTCCCAGCGTGCAGGGGCAGGCCGAAGTGATTTCACAGGTTTACCGGCTGGCGGATATTCCGTTTTCAAGTATGGGCATGATTGAAGCCCACGGTACGGCAACGGTACTGGGTGATCCGATTGAAATTCAGGCGCTGAATAAAGTCGCTCATGAACTGTTATCTCCGGACGAAATCCAGCAATTCCGCTGTGCGGTGGGAAGTGTCAAATCCAATATGGGGCATCTGGATTCCGCAGCAGGGATCGCCGGGCTGATTAAAGCGGCGTTAAGTGTCCGTTTTGGCACCATTCCGCCTTCTTTGCATTTCAGCCAGCCCAACCCGCATCTGGAGCTGGAACGCACGCCTTTCTGGGTTCCTACTCAGGCTACCGACTGGCCGGAACAGCAGGTAATCCGGCGAGCGGGTGTCAGTTCGTTCGGTATCGGCGGAACGAATGTGCATGTACTGCTTGAACAGCCGCCGGAACTGGCAGGCGAAGACGAGAACGAAAACAGCCTCTCCATGCAGATATTGCCTTTGTCGGCGGACTCTCCTTTGTCTCTGGCAAAATTAATCGCCACCTATTCAACACACCTCAGAACGGTTCCGACAAAATCGGCAGATTTACCGATGATTGCCCACCAATTGCAGGAAGATCGCGCAGCTTATTCCAGCAGAGCCGCTTTTGTGGCGACTGGCTGTAATGACTGGTTACAGCAGCTTGAGCATTGGTCATTTATGGACGGTGCTTCTGTCGTGATGAAAGAGCAGGTCTGGCTATTTCCGGGGCAGGGTTCGCAGTCGCCGGAAATGGGATTACACCTTGCGGCGGCTTATCCGGAATTCGCCAAGATCTACCTGGGATTACTGGATAACGCCGCTGAATTGTTATCCGCCGGAAAAAAGAATCCGATTCACAGAGAAACCCTTATTGATTGGATCAGGCAGCCTGAAAAGTTGTCAACTTACCATCTACAGCCCATTTTATATGCCTCCCAGACAGCATTAGGCATCTGGTTACAGCAGTTGGGTTGCCAACCGGCTGCATTATGCGGGTTCAGTCTGGGTGAATTTTCTGTCGCAGCCATTGCGGGAGTGTTCACACCTGAAGTGGGTATAGAACTAGTGATCGCGCGAGCTGAACTGATGGATGCGATGCCAAAAGGCGCGGTGTTTGCGGTTAACCAAAGAGCGGACAAAAGTGAGTCTGAAATACCGTTTTCAGAAAAGCTCCCGGAAACATTGTGGTGCATATCGGAACTAAATCCGCAAACATGGACATTAGCCACAGCAGAAGCGTCAGTCGCAGAAGTGGAAATGTGGTTAACACAGCAGGGAATGACTTTTAAACGCGTTACGGTGTCACACGCATTTCACACCCCAATGGTAGAACCTGCCGCAAACGCGTTTGGTGAATTGTTGAAAAAACACTCTTTGCAACCCGCGCAATATGACATCTATTCAACGGCATTGGGGCGGAAAATCGCGGCACATGAGATGAGCGATCCCCAGTATTGGGTCAGGCAAATGTTATCTCCTGTCCAGTTCGGGCCTGCGCTGAAACAGATGGCACAAGAACATGCATCATCACTGTTTGTGCAAATCGGTACAGGTATGGATTTGTTGCAACATACGCGCAAATGGCTGCAACTGAATATGGACAGAATGGTGCCGACACTCGGAACGCAGGGTGCAGACCACGAAGTCAAATCCGTATTGCAGTTTATTGCCAAAATCTGGGTAAATGGCGGTGATATTGTCTGGTCGAAGGTGCGTCAACAGACCGATGGAGATGCTCGTCATTCAGCGCCAATAGCAAGAAAAATCCATTTACCCGGTCATGCCTTTGAGCGAAAAGTCTGTTTACCACATAGCGCGGCAACACCATCAGATCCGGCAAACAACAGTGGGATACCAACACTTTCAAGCCTGTTTTTCGGTGATCGTTATTATGGGTTCGACTGGGAAAAAGCCAGTATTGCGCCGTCCGGCAGTGAATATGAACTGTCAGTTGCACCGATAACATGGATGATTTGCCCGCAAATCACTGCCAGAGAACGCCGTCTGGTGAAGGCATTAGCACTGCGCAATGAGCAACTGATATTCAGTGAAATCACACCTGCCGAAATCGATTTTTCAGATAGCTATGCGTTATTGTCAGACTGGCTGGCGCGACAGGCGCTAAACTCCCCGGCAGCGCTGGATGTGATCATCACCGGGTTATTGGATGATCTGGATGCGCAACAGGCGCAGTTCTGGGCATTCTGGCTGCCTACCGCGCTAGCGAGATGGAGTGCGACTCAAAACCCTGTTCCCAGAATACGGCTGTTTTTTCCTGCCACTCAAATGGCGCTTCGGGATGGCACAGAGACACTGAACGCTGAAAAAAATCAGCTTATGGGACCGTTGCTGATCCTGCCGGAAGAGTATCCCCATATTTCCACTGTCTGTATCGATTTTAGGGATGACGATGCAGAAACCGTGGCCCGTGGATTACGGCAGTGGAAAGAATATGCGGAACAAACATGGCAGGGCGGACAATTCTATTGTTTCAGAGAAACAGATTTCTGGCAGCAACGGATAACCTCACGAATACAAAAATGCTCTTTGAGCCAAACTCTGTCGGCAATCAGCCGTAACAGCTGGGTGCTGATAACCGGAGCCAATGGTGGCATGGGCGCAGCTATTGCTGAATATTTGGCCCGTGTCTATCACTGCAACCTGTTATTGCAGGTGCGCCAGCCGTTGCCGAAAAAACGGGACTGGCAGACGGAAATTAATAAAAACGGGGCACATGCTGAATTGTTACGTTGGGCCTTAATGCTGGAGCAAAAAGGCAGTCGGGTTGAGTTTATCACCGCTGATTTTGGCGATGAGCAGGCACTGGAAAAGGCATTTATGCCGGTATTTCAGTTAGCTAACCGTGGCGTGAACGTGAATTATATCTTCCATACCGCCGGACGGGGTGAAGGCGCAATGCTGCAAATGCGTTCCGAATCCGAATCGATTGCGACACTGGCTCCCAAAGTGACCGGCACCCGTTTCCTGTGCGAGAACCTGCATCGGCTGGGCAATCCGGCACTGTTACTGTTCTCCAGTCTGGGGAATTTATTACCGAAGGAAAAAATCGGCCAGATTGCTTATGTTGCGGCTAATGCCTGTCTGGAAGCCTACGCAGAACAGGTGCGCCGTCAAGGTGGTAAAGCACTGGCGATTGCGTGGGATGACTGGGCAGAATCCGGCATGGCAACCCGCTCGGCTCAACAGTTGGATCAGGCGATACAGGAAAGTACCGTCCGCAGCGCGGTTATCCGCGATGACGCACTATGGCGTTTTCCGTTAGATACCCGCACGAACTGGTGGCTTGATGAGCATCGGCTTGATGTGTCAACCACTGTGATGCCAGCGATGGGAATGGTTGTGCTGGCTCATCGCGCTGTCAGCGAATTACGGCCTGACATGCAGCAGGGTTTCTCATTAAAAGAGTTCACCATTGAAAGGCCGTTGATTGTCGCAGACCGGGATAATCGTGATGTTGCCGTCATTTTTGCCAATTTCTCAGATTCTTTCGATATTTTCTCCGGTAATGGTGAATTTTCTGATGAAACATGGATAAAACATGCCAGCGGAAAAGTAATTTCCCGCGCTGGTCAACCTCTGCCAACCCACAAATCGCTGCCTGCCGGTGCTGCCCGGAATCTTTTCAGCGCCAGAAGTGGCATTGGTGTCAGTCCTAAAGCCGCCCTGATTTTCGGGTCACGGTGGCAGAATATTATTGCTGTCGATCAGATAGCACCTGATGAAGTTATGAACCAGTTAGAGCTTCCTGCCGTTTATCAGAAAGAAGCTGAAACATCGGGCTTGCATGTTGCGTTACTGGATACCGCAACGCTGATAACATCACCGGAAGAGGAAGATATACAGTTTGTGCCGGTTTCCATCGGCAGCTTTACCCAATTCGCGCCGATGGCGTGGCGGGTAAAAAGCCATGTCCGGGTGCAGGAAGTCGGTTCCGGCAGATTGTTACAGGTAGATATTTACTCAGAAACGGGAAATTTGCTGGTGGAGATCTGTGACCTGTTACTGATTGATGCCGCTGGCGCACTGGCGGCTCAGGCTACGCCAGCCGGAATCGCTGAAAAAAGCCATAACGAGTTACATCAGGTCATACGTTTGCATAACAGTGACTCTGATGGTGCGGATCTTAACTTTATTTTCCAGCCTGAACCACGTCGCCACTTAGGCCCGCAGGAGGTTGAGATTCAAGTCAGGGCAGCGGGCCTGAATTTCAAGGATGTGCTTATCGCATTGGGCGTGTTGCCCGCTCCGGTCGATCCTACAATGACCTTTGGTCAGGAAGCCGCAGGAATTGTTACCCGTATCGGCACAGAAGTCACGGGTATTCGTGTCGGTGAGCGGGTGATGTGCGCCGGGCATAGCTGTCTGGCGGAATATGTGGTGATGCCGCAGCAGGTTGTGGCTGCGATTCCTCCAGTATTGGGCTTCCGGCAGGCGGCAGGCATTCCCGTCGCGTTTACTACGGCGTGGATCGCCCTGAAACATGCAGCTAATTTGCAGAAAGGACAACGGATTCTGATTCACTCTGCAGCTGGAGGTGTCGGCATGGCTGCTATGCAGGTTGCTCAGTATCTGGGCGCCGAGGTTTGGGTCACGGCGGGCAGTGAAGAGAAACGCCGGTTACTGCTCAGTATGGGAGCCAAAGGCGCGGCGAATTCCAGAACCCGGGAATTCGGGGACGTTTTCCGCCAGACATTGGGAGAGCGGCCTTTTGATGTGATCCTTAACGCACTGGCGGGAGAATTGCTGGAAGAGAGCATTTCCCTGTTAGCCCCACAGGGTCGTTTTCTGGAGCTGGGGTTACGGGATATTTTGCAGAACTGGCAGCTGGGGCTGGCAATTTTTGCCGAAGGGGGCAGTTTCCATGCAGTACAGGCAGGCGCTGAACATCCCGCTTATCAGGAAGCGTGGCGTGAAGTGACGACATTGTTCGCGCAGGAAATTCTCAGCCCTTTACCGACGAAAACCTATCCCGCCAGTGAAGTTTCGGAAGCATTTCAGTATATGGCGAAAGGAAGACACATCGGCAAGATTGTTATTGCAATGGAAGGACACGACCAGACGCAGGGTTTTGTGGAAAAGTTGCGGGCAGAAGGGCTTTCCGATAAGGAAGGAACGCAAATCGCAATGGCAATGGCGGCGCTGGTTCAGCAGACTTCTTTATCCTATATTGCAGTCTCTAAACTGCCTGTCGGTTCCGTTCTGGAAAAGCAACAGGATACTCAGCAGATGCTGTTCAGTATCCGTTCGGGAATAACTCCGTCAGATAACCATGAAGAAACGGCGGTATCACTGAAAAATGCCGGTGAGGAAGATTTACTACAGGCAATGCGTCAGATGCTGGAGGGTTTTCTAGGCGTTGAAGGGCTGGATATCGATGCCAGTTTCTTCGCGCTGGGCGCTACTTCGCTGGATCTGATCCAGTTTGCTAAACGACTGGAGCAGCGTCTGGAACGGGATATTCCTGTGGCACTACTGTTTAAAGCGGCGTCTTTGCGCGAACTGAGTAAAGAACTGGCTCCCGCGTCATCGGATGCCAAACCAATCGCTAAAGAAGCTGTACAAGAACCCTCAGCTAGCGTCGAGGATAAACGGCGTTCATTGCAGGCTCGGCGTAAACTGCGGGGCATTGCATCAGAGCGGGAGGGCAGCGCTCATGATTAACGCCTCCCATGCTTATAAGCGACTTTTTCTGATCGCTGTCTGGCTGATTGCATGGTCAACGGGAATCTCTGCCAATGCCGCAGCGATGATGAAACCGGAACAGATTGCCGATGAATTAGCTCGTCGCTGGAATGTTAATCAGGTTCCGACAGCGGGCTTAAGCATTGTGGCCGATGGTCAGGTTGTTGCTCTGCGTCTGGGAAACGCGGAAAAGGGAGTATTTGAACTGGCTTCAACCTCCAAGGCGTTTACCGGTTTATTAATTGCCCTGCTTGAACGGGAAGGTGTGCTCAACCGACAAGATTTGCTGATCCGCTGGCTGCCTGAACTGGCGGAGTATCCCAAAATGGGTTACTCCGCTGTCAGAATCCAGGATCTGCTGTTCCATACCAGTGGTATCGGGGAAGCAACGCTCTCTCTTCTACAGCCTGATACCTCGCCTAATGCCTTATCACATCTGCCGTTATTACTGAAAAACATTCCGCTGGCCTATCCGACAGGAACGGAGGAGGAGTACGCGACATTAAATTACAGCCTGCTGGGGTTAGTGGCAGAACGGGCAACCGGAAAACCTTTCGCGGCCTTAATGTGGGAGAGAATTTTTCTGCCTTTAGGCATGAATAACACCAGCGTGGAAAGCAGTATTGCGATGAAAAATATTGCGCCGGTTCCGCAATATAAAATCAGTTTCACAATTGCTCGCCCCTATGATGCTCCGCGTTATTTGCAGAATACGCCTGCCGGATATGTTCTAAGCACACCACAGGATATGGCTATCTGGTTGCAGTTTTTATTGCGCCAGTTACCGTCACAAAACGATAACCCTGCAATCTCTGCCCTGTATACCGCACTAGTACAGGCGCAGCGCCCTTATGGGGAAGACAGTAACCACGGATATGCCTATGGCTGGGATGTTGAAACCGACCAGACAACGTACTGGAGCCATCCGGGGCAGAATCCCAACTCCACAGCTTACATTGCATTTGATCCACAAAACGGTGTCGGCATAGCTCTGCTGGGAAACAGTAACAGCCAGCAGATTATTGAATTAGGGCAGTCCGTATTTAAATACCTGCGCGGTCACGCTGCACATATTCTGCCAAAACCGCTTTCCGTTGATATGAATGACCAGATAGCGACAGTTGCGGCATTCGTCTTCTGGGCAGGGGGACTCATATGTGTATTGGTCATGCCCTATAAAAGAAAGAAAAGAATTGAACAAGAAATAAGAAAAAACCGTAAAAAAGCGTTCGGCAACCAGTTTGTGATGGTTTCTGTGGCCTTAAACGCTCTGCTGACTGTCATGATTATGGTTATCCCTTCGTTATTCATGGGATGGAGTTGGTCAACCCTGCTGGTATGGGGGCCGTTAAGTCTGCCGGTCGCAGCCGCCGGGTTGGTTTTCTTTGCCAACGCCATCAACCTGCTGTTTTTCTTCCCCGTGCGATTCAGTCACTAATTTTTATTAACCACAGCATCCCGTGGCAAATATTGAGTTAAAGGAAGCGAGTTATGTCTAATAAGTCGTTGTTATCGACGTGCCATAAATATCTTGTTCATCAACTGGTTGAGCGGCAGGTGTTACAGACGCCGGAGACCATCGCTGTGCGGTTCGGAGAGCTGACGTTAACTTATGCGGAGCTTAATCAGCGGGCAAATAGGCTGGCGCATTATCTCCGCAGCCACTATTTTTCAGAGCCGCATTCCGGTGATGAAATTGCAGCGGTCGGGATTTATCTGGATCGCAGCATCGAAATGATTGTGGCTGTTCTTGGGGTGTTAAAAGCAGGAGCGGCCTATGTGCCGATTGATCTCAGTTATCCTGCTGAACGTCAGGCCTATATTCTGCGTGATTCCGGTGTCTCTGCTGTTATCACCCGCGATGAGTCTATCCATTCTTTGCCCGCTGCGGTTGAATATATCAATCTGGATCAGCCCGATTTTTCTGTTTCCGACCATGAGGAAAACTACGATAAGAATTTAGTGCCAACCAGTACGGCTGACAGCCTCGCTTACCTTATCTATACCTCCGGCTCAACCGGAAAACCTAAAGGCGTCTGTATGCCGCACAGGGCGCTGGTGAATTTACTGATATGGCAGAACAAAACCCGACAAGAGGCTCTCCTTGATAAAGAAGCCGTCAGAAATCAGAGCGGGCAAAAGACGCTACAATTTTCGCCGTTAAGTTTTGATGTCTCTTTTCAGGAAATATTTTCCACACTATGCAGTGGCGGCGAGCTGGTATTGATCGCCAATCAATTACGGCGAGACCCGCTGGCGCTGTTGTCATTTCTATCTGAACAGCGCATTGAGCGGCTATTTCTGCCTTATGTAGCATTAAACAGTCTGGCTTCCTCCGCAGTAGCGGCAGACCGTTATCCGGAAAGTCTCAGCAATGTGATAACTGCAGGGGAGCAGCTGGTGATAACCGCTGCCATCCGGCAATTTTTCAAAACCTTATCCCATTGCCGTCTGTACAACCAATATGGGCCGTCAGAAACCCATGTTGTCACCGCCCATACTCTGAACGGAAATGCCGATCAGTGGCCCGTGTTGCCGAATATCGGGCTGCCTATTGATAACGCAGAAATCTATTTGCTGGATGAAGAAAACCGCCTTGTTGCCGACGGTTCAGCGGGGGAACTGTGTGTGGCAGGTCTGCCGTTAGCCAACGGTTATCACCGACGACCGGAAGAAACGGAAGCCCGGTTTATCGATATGGTGATCGATAACCAGAACAGGCGCCTATACCGGACAGGTGATCTGGCGCAATGGCGGGCTGATGGTCAGCTGGAACTCCTTGGGCGGATTGATTTTCAGGTCAAGATACGCGGGTATCGGGTGGAGCTGGGAGAAATTGAGGCACAACTGATGACACACGCCCTCGTCAAAGATGCCGCAGTGATTGTTCAGGGAGAAGGCACAGAAGAAAAGCGGCTGATCGGTTTTATCATTGTTTCTGAATGGGCTTTACAGCGTCTGTCTCAGGAACGTGTAAAAGAGAGCATTTTGCAGTTTACCCGCGAGACACTGCCGGATTATATGTGCCCGACAGCTATCGTTATTGTGGCGGATTTCCCGCTATCCGCCAGTGGCAAAATTGATCGCAGAGCATTTCCGGTAATTGCTGCCGATGAACTCTTCCGGCAGGACATCGCGCCAGCGGCTAATCCGCTGGAACAGACACTGGCAGAGGTATGGAGCGATTTACTGGGTATCAAAAAAATCGGGCGACATTCACACTTCCTGCAACTGGGTGGGCATTCTCTGCTGGTGACGAAAATGATGCTGGCGTTGCGTCACCGTGGTTTGATGGTTGATGCGCACACCTTATATCAGTATCCGGTTCTGTCAGAACTGGCGGAACAATTGCAGAGGCGTGTCGAACAGGTGCAGGAAACCGCCGGAACAGAAATATCAGTTCCGTGGACTCTGATGAGTGAGGAGGAAATTGAGCGGTTATCTGCGATGATTCCCGGCGGGGCTGATAATATCAAAGATATTTACCCGCTTGGCCCATTGCAGCAGGGAATGCTCTATTTCTCGCTGGCGAATCCGGCGGCTGATCCTTATATTCTGTGGCAGGTGACCTGCTTCCGTGATGCAGGTTTACTGTATTCCTACCTTGATGAGCTGCGCCACATCATTGCCCGTCATGATGCGCTCCGTGTCAGTATTCATTACGAAGGGCTTTCTCAGCCGGTGCAGGTGGTCTGGCGGCACGCTGAATTATCGGTTGAAAATGTTGGTGAGAAGCTGAAAGCGATGGCAGAGGGTGAAGACCTGCAAACGGCTCTGAAACGCTACTGTAACTCTGCTATCGAACATTTTGATATGACCAACGCGCCTTTGCAGCGCTGCCTTTATTTTTATGATAACCAGCAGAACGAATGGGTATTGCTGCATCTGCTTCATCACATGACGGTAGACCATACCACTATCGAAAAAATGCAGCAGGAAATAGAAACGCAGTTATCTGCATCTCTGTTAATTCCTCCGTCACCGGATGAGAGTGCCCCGCAATCATTCAAACAGACCATGGTCGAGCTCTTCCATGCAGCGCATACCGAAGGGCAAAAACCTTTCTTCGATACCTTATTACAGGGTTATGAGCCAGCGCCGGCGCCCTTTGGGATCAACCGCTATTTAGGGGGCTATGCTGTTATTGCCGAATTCTGGCACTCTTTGCCTGCGAAACTGGGGGAGCAGGTACGCCAGCAGGCCAGAATGCACGGAGTCAGCGTTGCGGCGATTTTTCATCTGGCGTGGGCTAAGGTGATTGCCTGCCTGACCGGACAGAATGACGTGGTGTTTGGTACGGTGTTACTGGGGCGCCTGTTTGCGGGAGAACTGGCGGCTAATGCGATGGGGCAGTTTATCAATACGCTACCACTGCGCGTTAATCTGTGTAACCAGCCTGTACTGGAATGTCTGTGGGAAACCCAAGATCTACTGACGCAACTGGTCAGGTATGAACAGGCTTCACTGGCTGAGGCGCAAAAATCAGTGCAAACGATGGGAACAACGCCGCTGTTCACTTCACTGTTCAACTATCGTCACAGCGAAATGCGTAATATCCCATCAGCAGAACCCTTTCAGGCACTGAACCCTTCCGCCGTGGAGGGGATTCGTTACTCCGGCATTATGGAGCGGACAAATTACCCCATTTCAATCAATGTTGATGATTTTGGTCAGGACTTTGTTATCAATGCGCAGGTTGAGCAGGAAATCGATCCTGAACTGATTTGCGCTTATTTGCAGACCGCGCTGGAGGAAATGACTTCGGCGCTGGCAAATACTCCTGAACAAAAAATCGGTCGTCTGAATATCCTGCCAGCACAGGAACGAAAAAAAATAGTAGGCGAATGGAACAGAACACAAGCCGATTTTCCCCGCCATATCTGTCTTCACACCTTGATTGAGGCACAAGTTCAGCGCACGCCGGAGGCTATTGCGCTGGAATTTTCCGATCAGGTATTGAGTTATAACCAGCTTAATCAAAGAGCCAACCAACTGGCGCACTATCTGGGGAATGAGTTGAAAATCGGGCCGGATACGCTGGTGGGGATCTGCATGGAACGCAGTATGGAAATGGTGGTGGCTTTATTGGCGATCCTGAAAGCAGGGGGCGCTTATGTGCCGCTCGATCCTGATTATCCAAGGGAACGGCTCGATTATATGCTGCATGACGCGGCTCCCCGCGCTGTGTTATCCCATACCGGAATTTCACCGGCAATAAATACCTTGCTGGCGGACTATGCCGCAAATACAGCCGCCCGTGTGATTAACTTAAATCAAGATGTCGCTGAGTGGTCTGCATTAAGCCGGGATAATTTACCGCCAGCCGCGATTGGCCTGACATCATCCCATCTGGCCTATGTGATCTACACATCAGGTTCAACCGGCAGACCGAAAGGGGTTATGAATGAACACCGGGGCGTTGTGAACCGCTTGGTATGGATGCAGAAAGCTTATTCATTGAGTGCCGATGATACGGTGCTGCAAAAAACGCCATTCAGTTTTGATGTCTCTGTCTGGGAGTTTTTCTGGCCGCTGATGTATGGTGCCCGTCTGGTGATTGCTGAACCGGAAGGCCATAAAGATCCCCTCTATTTAAGTGCCCTGATTTGCCAGCGCAATATCACAACCCTGCACTTTGTTCCGTCAATGCTGGCGGTATTTCTGCAACATGCCCGGCCAGACGTCGCTGCCTCTCTCAGACAGGTATTTTGCAGCGGTGAGGCGCTACCGGCTCATAGTGTGTTGCGTTTCCACAAACAGTTTCCCGCTGTGGCATTACATAATCTGTACGGGCCGACGGAAGCCGCCATTGATGTGACGGCATGGGATTGCAGTTTGCGGGAAGGCAGTACGGAGAATTTCACTGAGAAAAGTGTGATCCCTATCGGTAAACCGATTGACAATATCCGACTCTATATTCTGGATGATTATTTGCAGCCAACAGCTGTGGGTGTTGCGGGTGAATTGCATATTGCCGGTATTGGTGTGGCGCGTGGCTATTTGAATCAGGTGGAACTGACCACAGAAAAATTTATCCGTGATCCTTTCAGCCCGGAAGCGGGACAAATTATGTATCGTACCGGCGATGTGGCGCGTTATTTACCGGACGGTGATATCGAATATCTGGGGCGTAATGATTTTCAGATTAAATTACGTGGCCTGCGCATTGAGACAGGAGAAATCGAAATGGCGCTACTGTCCCATGAGAGTGTCAAAGCGTGCGTTGTGATGATGCGGGAAGATATTTCCGGCGGTGCCCGTCTGGTGGCTTATGTCACAGCCGCTGCCCCAGATTGCATCGATACCTCTGCAACGGCGCTGAAACAGCATCTCCAGACCTGTTTACCGGCATTTATGATCCCCTCTCATATTGTGTGGTTGGCGGAACTTCCGCTCAGTGCCAACGGTAAACTGGATCGCCGGGCGTTGCCTGCTCCTGCCGATATTTCCGTCATGCCGCAGGAGGATATCGAACCTCCCCGCACTGAAACGGAAATCAGGCTGGTGCAGTTATGGCGCGAATTATTAACCGTGAATACATTAACCGTGAATACATTGGGCCGCCAGTCCCATTTTTTCGAAGCGGGAGGCCATTCATTACTGGCTGTTACGCTTATGATGCGGATAAAACAGGAATTTGGCGTTGGATTGCTGCTGAGTTCGATAGTCAGCCATCTGGATCTCGCTTCGCAGGCAGAACTGATTGATGCCACACTGAACGAAGCTGACACGGCTGATTTAGCGGAAATCTCCTTGCCTGAACCGGCTGCTGCCGGATTAATCCGTGCCTTACCGCCGCAAAAATCGATCTATAAAGCGCTGAAACTTAATCCGCAGGATTTGAGTAATAACAGTTTTATTGCCCTGTCGTTTGAAGTTGAACCTGATCTGAAACTATTGCGTAACTTACTGCAATCGGTACTTTCCCGCCATTTGGGATTAAGTGCGCAATTTATGCTGGTGGATAACGAACTGTATCTACAGCCTGCCAAGCGGTTTATGTTCCGGCTGGAAAAACGTCAGAGTCTTGGATCGCTGGAAGACGATTTACGTGATTTTATCCGCCCGTTTTCACTGGAAGACGGGATGAATGTCCGTGGTCGGTGGCTGGTGGCGGAACCAAACCCGATGTTACTGCTGGATTTCTCCCACGCCTGTATCGATGGTTCCGGTCTGATGCGTATTCTTGATGAACTGGCTACCGCAGATAACGCCGATCCAGACGTTAGTCTGGCAGCCTATTCCGCCTTGTTCTACGGTAGCGAATTTGCCACGTTGCGCCAGCAACATGCTGAGTTCTGGTATACAAAATTACAGGGCTGGCAACTGGCTTCCTGTCCTGATGACAGCAAAGAGATGGTTACGGGTTCCTGTCTGGTCACGGTGGGCGCTGAACAAAAAGCGCAGATTGAAGCGTTCACTTCGCATTTCAGGATCAGTGTGCCTGAATTCTTTATGACGGTGTTTTTACGCCTGAAATCTTATCTGGAACATTCTGCAGCATCTTTTATCCCATCCGCCTCAGAACAGCTTATTTCCACTATTTTTCATGGTCGTGATCGGCTGGAACAACAGGCTGTGATTGCGCCTTTGATGGCAGTGCTTCCCGTGCGGGTGACTCTATATGGTGAGGCAGATGATGAGAAAAATGCTCAGAAAGATTTTACCACCGTAAGCCAAGAGGTGCGTGAAGCCTGTCGCCATTATCTGTTTGATGCTGAAGAGCTACAGAGCCGCTATCCAGTGCTGCATGGTCAGGCATTAATGCCGACGACGTTTTTCGGTTACTTCCAGAAAGCAGGATTTGACGGTTGTATCTGCGGTATTTCCTGCTACCAGCTCGAAACCTCCCATGTTTCAGACGGGCAATCACACTGGGATCTGACCTGTGAGATTGCAGAGCATCCGGCGGGTTTTGATGTGCATCTGGAAGCATTTTCATTCAGGGCAGCCCAGAAAGTGGAAAACTGGGGAGTCTTGTTTAGTTCAATTTTACAGAATGCCCTGAATAAGTGAGGCACGAAGAAATGTTCATTAATGATCCTATTGCACTGAACGTCAGAAAACAGGTAATAAAAGAGTATATTAGCCAACAGGTAGACACCGAATATCAGGGGTGTCCTTTTTTTGTGCTGGCGCAATCGATGCCGGAAATCAATACCGAGTTTGCCATCACCTCATTGCCCCTGCCGGAAACACTGAATAACCGGCTTTTCATTATGGCAGCAGCTTCACCATTACATCGTCTATCCCTGTTTTCCGCTGCGGTTAACTACCTTGCCTTTCTGCATTGCCATGAACCGGAAGGTTGTCTGACATGGGCGGTTGGCGAAAGTGATATAACGGGAAATACCCGGTCAATAATGGGCGGATATCGGGTTCCGATGAAATGGCACCTGACGGAAACAGCGTTGGAACAACCGGTAAAACGTCTGTTTGGCGAAGAGCTGAACCGCTGGAAACAAGTTGCAGCACTGGTTTCTGATCTGCCACCGCAAACGGTATCTTCCATGATGCCGACATTGCCAGAAATTTTAGTAGGTTATTCGGAAACACTGCCTCCATTTATGGATTCAGAGTCTGAAGTACTGGCGATCTGGTTACAGGCCGATGCGGAAAAATCCGTACTGCATGTCCGCTTTGATCTGCAAAAAATAGCACCGGAACTGATTGCGTTATTTATGGAGCGGTTGGTCTGTTTGTTGAGCAGTATGGTCTTTGAACCAGTGGCATTACTGGCATCAATGAACTGGATACCTCAGCCGGAGCAGGAGAGGCTACGTGCTTTGTCCGCGCCGGTTTCACAGCGGCAGACATTGCAATATCTGAATGTCGCTCAGGCGATAACGGCGTCAATTCGTGACAGAGCAGATACTGTATTTATAGAGGTTGATGGAAGGACGGTTAACTTTACCCAGCTCGCGCACTACACGGAAAATTTACTGACCTTACCCCTGTTTCCTCACTGGGATTCATTGGGGGATTGCATCCTGATTATTGGTGCCAAAGGCGTGGAAACCACACTGGCGGCAATGGCCTGTATGCGCATTGGTAAGTCTTTCTGCCTGCAATCAGACAGTATGCCGGAGCAGCAGTTACTGGATGTGATTGCACTGCATTGCACCCGAACGGTGCTGTTACAAAACACGGAGCAGACACATTCAGGCCAGTGGGCGAATTTATTCCGCCAGCATGGTTGTCAGGTGGTTATTCTGCCTGATTACCTTGCTGTTGCTCCGGAACAGTCAGCGTTTTCAACATTATCGGTAACGGAGAAACCGTTACTGGCAGAACTGTTGCTTAAGGGGGAATCTGTCAGCCTCGATGATCCTCTGTTTATTGTGATGACGTCGGGTAGTGAAGGAAAACCCAAAGGCTGTATCAATACTCATCAAGCATTACTCAGCCTCAGCACCGAAATGTATCTTCTGAGCGGTTCCGCTAATTTTCATCCAACTCCCCGACGCCTTGCCTCTGTATCCAATCATATTTTTGATTATTTTGTGCTGGAGTGTGTGCAGGTTTTAACACGAGATCAGGTGCTGGTTATGGTGCCGGAAGAAGCCCGTTTGGATGCGAAAAAGTGTGTCGCGTTTTTGCGGGAAAACCGGATTGATGCGCTGTTCACGACCACGGTATTTGCTGAAGACATCATGGAGCAGGGGGATATTCCCACACTCCACCAGCTTTATTTCGGTGGTGAAAGTTTGCGAACGTTTAAGAAGAACAATTACCAGCTCTTTAATGTTTACGGTCCCAGTGAAACCGGCGTTTTAACGACTTATTCCGCGATTGAACACAATGAGCAGAAAGTCACTATCGGTAAACCTTTCGGCGGATGCCAGTGTGCCGTGGTATTCCCCGATACGTTGCTGCCTTGTCCCATCGGTGTGGCGGGGGAGTTACTGATCGGCGGGATCGGGGTGGGTTCGGGGTATTTCAACCGACCGGATCTCACGGAAAAAACGTTTATCAGCCTGAATAACGCATGGCTGTCAGGGCGATATTATCGCAGTGGCGATTTATGCTGCTGGAATGCGCAGGGAGAACTGGAAATTCTGGGCAGGCGTGACCGCCAGCTCAAAGTGAATGGTTTCCGCATTGAACTGGACGCGATTGAAAGACAGGTATTGGATTTACCTATGGTTTACGAAGCGGCTGTCATTGGCGTTGAAGATAAACGGGGACATGCTCATCTGGCGGCGTTTATCGTTCCGATGGATGGCGGTCAGAGTACAGAGCAGGATATCAGGGAAGCCTTGTTGAGCCGGATACCGGTTTATATGGTGCCGGGCCAGATAACGCTGGTTTCCGTATTACCGTTGACCCGCACCGGCAAACTGGATCGGCAGGCATTGAAGCAGCTGCTGAAAAAAGAGGCTACCGATGCCCGACCTGCCGGAGAAACGCAGAAATGGCTGGCGACATGCTGGGAACGGCATTTAGAGCGGGATACTGAAGAGCTAGCGGTAAATAAAAGTTTCTTCTCGCTGGGCGGACATTCGCTGCGGGCGGTAAAAATGCTGGCAGACGTTCAGCAAAAGTTCGGTAGCCAGAGTGTTTCTTTGCAGGCGTTTTTTCAGCATGACACCATTGAAAAACTGGCGGCACTGATTGATGCACAGAGTTCTTCTGATAAGAAAGCAGCTCCGGAAGATTTTCTCAGCTTGCTGGATGCGGCGCCTCCGCTTTCACCGGATGGTCGCGGGCCATTATCGACGCAGGAAGCCCGGCTTTATGCGCAATACCGCCTGTATCCTGATTTGCTCATTAATATTGTTCCGCTGAAAATCCCGCTGCCGCCCGGAATATTTACCACGTCTGACGCTGAAACAGGCAAAAGTAAGCGTGAAGCGGTCAAAAAAGCCTTGCAGATGTTGGTGGATCGTCACGATATTTTGCGTACCCGATACCGCATCGATAGTGAAGGGATCCCCTATGCCGAAACATTACCCTCGCTGTCCGTTGACCTGATTCTGACAGATGACCAGAGCCAGTGGCTAAATAGGCAGATGCAGGTGTTCGATTTGCATGAAGGCCCTCTGCTGAGGGGCTTTGTACAGGACGCAGAGACAGAACAGGCTTGTTTGCAGTTACAAATCCACCACATCCTGACGGATAAACCTTCGCTGGAAATTCTCCAGCACGAATTTGCACAGTTACTGGCTGATGCGCCGCTGGCGCCGGTTAAACTGAATTACCGGCGTTATGCGATGGCGCAGGTCAATGCCCGCCAACATCCTGTCTGGGTTCAGGCCGAAACGTTCTGGAAGAATTACATGGAAGGACTGGATTTTGATCCATTCTCCGCTCTGTCCGGACGGAGCGCCATCGAGATGGGCGGGCAGATAAAGTACACAGACTGGGCATTGCCGAGTAAGAGTGAGAAAAAAATAAAACAGCTGTGTCAGTCATTTAACATCACGCCAGCCATACTATTTCTGTCTGTATGGGGGCTAACGGTGGCGCGTGAAGGGCGCAGTAACCGGTTTTCTATTTCCGTTGCAAATGCGCTACGCCCTGAACTCATGCTGAGTACGGTAGGAATGTTTGTCTCCCTATCGCCCTGTGCATTCCGGCTGGATCAATCCGGTGAACATTTTGACCAGTTTGTCAGGAAGCTGGCGGATGAGCAGTGGCAGACTACGGAACATCTATTTTTCCCCATTGAAGAAACCTTTGCGTTGCTGAACCGTGACCCAAGAATGTTCGGCAGTAATCCTCTCCAGAATATTTCCTATAACTACATTGATATTGCCGAAGATTTTTCCAAAGAGTTCGATGAAATATCGGACGAGGATAATGTACTGGAACCAGCCGGAGAAGCGATCACGCTTTCTGTCGTCCGTACTGCACAGGGTTATCGACTGGTTCTGGAATTCCATTCTGATGTTTTCACGGAAACACAAATTGCGGCTCTTATCGCCGGTTATCAGGCTATTTTTCAACGGATTATGCATCATAACCCCACTGTGTTGCAGGTGAATGACTTGATTGAACCTGAGAACGGGACACGAAAAGCGCTCCGGCCTGTACAGCGCAGTACACCTGCGGTGCCTATTGATACCCTGCTGCTGACCGCATTCCAGACATTAGGGGGACGCCCTGCGGTGATTGAGGGTGACAGTACCATCAGCTGGAAAGAATTTGCAGAATTAACTGCGGCTTATACGCAAATACTGAACCACAGCGCTATCCGGCGGGCGCTGATTATCGGGCATACGGGCAGCCAGATGCAGGCATTTCTGGCTGCCTGTTTTCTGACGCGTACAACCTATCTGGCGCTGGAAACAGGAACACCGCAAGAGCGTCTTAATGAAGTTATCCGCCACGCAGAACCTGATTGGGTACTGAATTTAGACCTAAATCATTCAGACCTAAATAGCGAAATCAATGCTACAACATTGGACTGGCATCATTTTCACAGCGTGAAATCCCGTGATGACAACCCGATTGGCTGGATATTGTATAGCTCTGGCACATCAGGGCGACCGAAAGGTATCTGCGTCAGCGCGGACATTGCCGCGCAGTATATTGATTCGCTGATTAACCGGCTGGCATTAAAACCCGTAACCGAACCATCATCAACACAACAAAGCCTGCGGGTTGTTCAACAGTTTTCCCCCAGCTTCGACGGTTATCTTGAAGAGATCCTGCTGGTCTGGGCATTACACGGTACCAGTGTTATTGCGGATCGCTATAGTTTACTGAATGAAAGGAAAGCGAAAGCGTTTCTGATCCGTTACCAACCGGATATTATCTCTGCTGCTCCGGCTCTGTTCTCCGTCTGGAACCGGATGACGGATTTATCGCCTTTACCCAGAGTCTGCATTAGTGGCGGAGATTTTCTGACCCGTGGCGATATTGATCAGTTAATTGACCGAACCCAGATCTGGAACAGTTATGGCCCGACAGAAACCTGTATCGCTGTTTCCATGGTGAATTGCGCAGAACTGCCATCCGATACCGCGTTGTCTATTGGTGAACCCTTGCCGCATGTCGCTTTCAGTGTGGTGGATCAATATGGCGCACCACTCAGAGCCGGGCAGTGGGGCGAGATGGTGATCTATGGCGAGTTTGCACAGCACGGCTATCTGAATGACCCTGAGCTGACAGCCGAAAAATTTGGACAGGATGAACAGGGGGCTTTCTTCCGTACCGGCGATCTGGCAATGGTGGATAAAAATGGCCGGTTTTATCTCAAAGGGCGCATGGATAACAGCTGCAAAGTGCGCGGTAATTTTATTGGTCTGGGGGAACTGGAAAACCGAGCCAGACAGTATCCGGGGATCCTTGCAGCGGGTGCTGCCGTAGCGTTTGCCGGTACTCCGGAGGCCTGTCTGGTGCTAGCGGTTGAAGGAAAAGCGCATATCCAGTCAGGATTGCAGCAATATCTGGCTCGCCATTACCCGCGTTCTCATCTGCCCTCGGCTATCTTTCCGGTAGAAAGTCTGCCCCGTACAGAGATAGGCAAGATGGACAGGCAACAGATTGTGCAGCTGTTCCAGCAGTGGTTTGGACATGAACAACAAGAGCCGGATCTTATCACCGATGAGACATTACAGAATCTAATGGGGTGCTGGAGAAAATGTCTGGGTTATAAAGGCACACTGACCCTCAATTCCGATTTCTTCCTGATATCGGGTTCATCGTTAAGTGCCGTACATCTGGCGGGTCAACTGGAAAAGGTGTTTGAGGTGATATTCAGCCCGGTTGATGTGTTCCGCAATGCCACGATAGGCGAGCAGTGGGCGTTGATTAAAGCGCGGCTGAACGGTAATTATGAGGCGATATTCCGCGAAAAATACCTGAATGAGAACAATCCGGCTCTACCGAAATTGTTGCTGTTACCACCAGCGCTGGGCAGTCTGGTGGAACTACAGACGCTGGCAAATAATTTAGCGGGTCGGGTAACTGTTTCTGTTCTGACCCTACAGCCTGCGGCTGTTGAAAACCTGTCTGCGTCAGCGTTTAAATCGGCACTGCTTAACGCCCTGAAATTACAGGCAGACAATTTATCACCATCACGCCCCTTGTGGCTGGGGGGATATTCCCTCGGTGCAGAAATGCTGGCGGCGTTATTACAGCATGAGATATTTTTATCCGAATTAATGCCGCACACACATATAGAAAAATTAATTTTCTTCGATCCCAATCTCAAAACCAGCCTGTTTGATGGTCAAGCACTGTATGCGGAATTTATGGATTTCTGCCTTGAAATTCACCACGCAGCTGAAAAGGGGATCGACATGAATACTGACACAGATGCTGAAACATTACGGCAAATATCACCGGCGCTCTATCAGGAGTGGCGTCAGTATTGGTTACAACACCAGATCCTCGAAAACAAGACATTCCATACACGGATGCTGGCGCAGCCATTCCCCTCAGTCTCCATTGCAATGTTCTTTTCTGACGATGCAAACAACGCAGACATTGATGAACTGAAGCAGCAATTGCGAGGACAGGTTTCTATCCATCACCGGAATGGCAGTCATTCTGAATTTATTCAGCGGTTATCTGCTGATGATTTTAACGGCGTGGAACAGTAACAATTTATACAAACCCAACTTCAAGATGCGTGTTGTCTATCCCCGCAAAACGGGGATAGACAACGCCTTATATCGTTTTGAAGTTTTAAGGCTTATAGAGTTTGAAAGATAGGGAACAGGGCAGATCATGAATACAGTAATAAGAGAAGATTTGGATATCGCGGTTATTGGTTTGTCAGGCAGGTTTCCAGGGGCAGAAAACTACACTGCGTTCTGGCGCAATTTGTTGACGGGCGTGGATAGTATCTCCCGTTTTACCGAAGAAGAGCTGCTACAGGCCGGGCACGATAGCAGAAAGATATGCAATAAAGATTTTGTTCCGGTAAATGGTGTGCTGGAGGGAGCTGGTTATTTTGATGCTGAATTTTTTGAGTACAGTCAGGCCGAAGCCGCGCTGTTAGATCCGCAAACCCGCCTGATGATGCAGTGTGTCTGGCATGCACTGGAAAATGCCGGTGTTGACCCGGATAAACGCGGGCACAATATCGGGTTATTTCTAGGGGCACGCAGTACGGTATCGTGGACAATGCAGGCAATGCTGTCCGAGCAGACAGAAAATGTGGGCGGTTTCCTTGCCTCTCAGTTAGCCAACAAAGATGCGATGAGTACGCTGATTTCATGGAAACTGGGTCTGCAAGGCCCCAGTTTTACCCTCCAGACCGCCTGTTCCACCAGCTTGGTTAGTGTGCATCAGGCGGTACAGAGCCTGTTAAGTGGTGAATGTGATTTTGCGGTTGCCGGTGGAGTCAGCCTATTGTTGCCACAACAAAACGGGCATATCTATCAGGACGGTATGCTGTTCTCAAAAGATGGCAAAACCAGAGCTTTTGATGCCGATGCAACCGGCAGTGTATTCGGCAGTGGTCTGGGGGCGGTGGTATTACGGCGTGCCGGAAATGCGATTGCGGATAACGACCCTATTTGGGCGATCCTGAAAGGTTCCGCGATTAACAATGATGGAATCCGGAAAGTCGGCTATACCGCACCCAGCGTCAAAGGGCAGACGGATGTAATCCGTACCGCTTTTCAGATGGCTGAGATGGATGCGGCAGATCTGGGCTTTATTGAATGTCACGGCACAGCGACTTCCTTAGGGGACAGTATTGAATTTATGGCATTGCAGGAGATTTTTAATGAAAATCGCTCTGCTGCTGAATCTGCTTCCCAATCGATACCGATAAATCAGTGCGCGCTGGGTTCGGTCAAAACGAATATTGGGCATCTGGATTCTGCCGCAGGTATTGCCGGATTTATCAAGACAGTTATGGCCGTCAGGTATGGCGTGATCCCGCCGACATTGTATTTCCACTCGCCTAACCCGTTGCTGGGATTTGAACAGTCACCGTTTTATATCAATACACGGGCTGAACCGTGGTTATCTGAACAAGGGAAACCAAGAACTGGCGGTGTCAGCAGCTTTGGTATTGGCGGTACGAACGCGCATATCGTGCTGCAGCAGTATATTCCTGCTTCTGCGGCTTCCGCTCCTGATATTACGCAGCCCTGTTTTTTCCCTTTTTCTGCGAAAAACAAGGCGGCACTGGTACAACAACTGGAATCAGTCTCTCACTGGTTAGTACAGCTGTCTGATCTGGATCTCGCCGCATTATCCCATACACTGAGTAAACGGCGTAGTTTCCCGTGCCGAATGATGTTTGTGGCAGAGTCAAAATTTGCCTTAATGCAGCAGATTAAAACGTATCTGGCGCAGGAGGAACATGATGAACTGGCGCTGATCCTACAGTTTCTACAACAAAGCACTGTACCGCCGGATAAACACTCTGAGATAGTAGCGGATATCAGTCGCTGGATTTCCCGTCAGGTAAAAGAACCGGCAGAATGCTTTTTTCCTTCTTCCCAAGGTCAGCCGCTGACAGATGTTCCCGGATATGCGTTTATTCGGGAAGAGCATGGTGCCGGATATATTACGGATAAAAATTGGGCACAGATTGCCAGTGTGATTACCACAACAGAAAGCAATAATCTGTCCAAAAATATGCCGGGGTTGTTGTTGCCATTCTGGAAAGCGATCCGTCTGCCAAAAGAACAGGAAGGAACGCCTTATTCACGATTACTGATTGATCAGCATCTGGCGTTACCGGAAAATATTCCGGCGGATAACAGCCAGATTGAGGCGCTCCATCTGAATTTGGCCTGTTCCCGTGAAATCCGCAATGTGCTCGCCGGGCTATCTGATAATTTACAAATCAATGAGTTACCAGAAAGCACATCTTTAGTGTTATCGCTGATGTTTACGGCAGATAGCTTCTCTTTCTCAGTAGATTCACTGCAAGCACTATCAGAATTAGGAAAAACGCTGGCAGAGAATGATTTCTCTGCATTCAGTTCTGTCCATATTTACCTGATAGCCCCCGTCGGTGACAGATATTCCGCTGAATCGGTTTTAACTGAGTCGGCACTTAAGGCTCTGGCTCTGGTGCTGCCACAGGAAATACCGGGTATCACATGTACGTTTTTAAGTTTGCAGGATCTGAATGTGAACAGGGTATCTGTGACGTTGTCACGATTACTGCAAACAACCGTATATGGCCCGCTGAAACTGAATCGTGATGGTCTGTTTGTTGAGGATTTCCGTTGCCCTGATCCGGAAGAAAATGAAGTCGCAGATAATGCTCATTTTATAGGTAAAACTTATGTGATCACCGGTGCCAGCGGAAGAATGGCCAGAGCGATGGCAATGGTTATTGCTCGGCGCTTTCAGGGGAAACTGGCATTGATCAGCCGCCAGTCTGCAGAGACAGCTGCGATGCAGGACTTACGAAATGAGTTGTCAGAATGCGGTGCTACTGCGGTGGAGATTTTCCCGTATACGCTGGAAAATGAAGAAAATGCGCTCGCACTATTTACATCCATTCGTCATCGTCTGGGAGATATTTATGCCGTTATCCATGCAGCAGGTGTGACGGACGGCGATTCGTTTTCTCCTCTGATTCAGCTCAATGCTGAACATTACAGCGCGCAACTTAAGCCCAAAGCTCAGGTTGCGGCGGTGCTTGCCAGCGTATTTACACATATTCCGGTCGAATATTGCTTTGTCACTTCGTCTATGTCGGTATTTTTCGGCGGCATCGCTCACGCGCCTTATGCAACCGCCAATCTGTTTCTGGATGGCTGGGCGCAGAAACAAAATTTATTTCTACAAAAAACACATTCACCGAATACGCACTGGGTTGTCATCAACTGGGAAACGGTACATTTTGAACAACCCACTGACGCTACGAAAGAAGATGCAACAAAAGAAGCACAGGGTTGGGGGGACAATGAGGTTGCTTTTTCCGGCGCTGAATTCCCCGCGCTGTTTGAACGCAGCCTGCGTGAATATGACAATGCAGATCAGAAAATTTTCTCCGCCGGGCAGTTTATGGAGCGGTTATACAGCTGGGGAGGAAGACGTACAGCCAGCAGCGTTGATGCTCCGAAGCCAGCCAGAATCCGGCTGAAACCCAGACCTGAAACCCTGCACGCTGAGTATCAGCCGCCGACCAACAAGATGCAGCAGGAAATTGCCGACATATGGAGCCAGATCCTCGGCATTGATGGTATCGGTATTGAGGACAAATTTATGGCGTTGGGAGGCGATAGTTTAAAAACTATCGTCATGGCAGAAAAAGTGTATAAAAAAACCGGCAAACGGATTGCGATTCAGGATTTCTTCGTCCAGCCGACCATTCTTGAAATTGAACGGCAGTTCCTCAGCGAGCAGCAGAATCCTGTGCCAATGCTACCTTCTGTTGATCCGGACGCGCCAATTGTCGCCAGTTCTGATCAGGATTTACTGTATATCCACCAAATCACGTTTGCCGATGGCAGTTATAACATGCCAACAGCTTTCCGCTGTCCCGCCTCGATCAGCGCAGCTGTGATTGCGGAGGCACTGGAACAGCTCGCTAACAGGCATCCTGTACTGAAATGCCTGTTTCAGCGTCAGGGTGCCAATCTGATGATGCTGCCTCAGCGCACATCCGAAGTCAGGTTATGGGTATCCGAAGCAGGCGAGAAACCAGAAGAGAATGCAGTTCGTCTGGAGCAATTCGCCAATCAGCCTTTCGACCTGCATACTGATTTACCTGTCCGGGCGATGATGCTCACCGCTTCAGTATCTTATCCATACCATCAGGTGTTGATCGTGGTACACCACATTGTTTGTGATGCCATTTCTCTGGGGATATTGGTTGATGATTTTCAGCGCCTGTTGCACGGTTTGCCGTTACCGACACCGCAGTACAGTTTTGCGGCTTACCGACGTTACCGGCAGGAGTCTGCCAACGAGGACAGGACGCGCAAAGAAAAGGCTTATTGGCTTGCCAATCTGTTACCTCTGCCTGCGCCGTTATCATTACCGATGAAGGAAGGATATAGCTGGCATACCGATACGGAAAGAGAGCAGGGACTGACGCTGAAACAAGCTCTTACCCCGCAGACCAGTGCTGAAATCAGGCAGTTATGTGATGAACTTGGTTTGTCTGTCTCTACCTTTTTCCTTGGCATATTTGGTGTCCTGATAGCAAAAATTGCCCGTGCCGATACTTTCCTGCTGGGGGTTCCGGTGACAGGACGTATGCAGCCGGAAGAGCTGGAACTGGTCGGTTATCTTGTCAACATGCTGGCCTTGAAAGTTGAACCGGAAGCTGACTTGTCTGTGGCGGATTATCTGCTGCAACTGAATGCTCAATGGACTGAAAGTGTGCCTTACCAAACTTATCCGATGAGTACTCTGCTGGATGATCTCAGCACTGAATGCCAGATGCCGAATCGTCAGGGCAAACATCCCCTGTTTGACGTGGTGTTCAACTATTTACCTTTGAGCCTGAGCAGTGCGGATATCCATGATGGAAGCGATTTTTCTCGGTTTGAACTGGCGTCAGAGGCAGCCAAATTCGATCTGGAACTGGAAGTGTCTGAAACCAAAGATGCTTTTCATTGTTTGATTCAGCTTCGCCTGCAGATGTTCAGCGAAGAGACAGCCAGAGTGATATTTGGTTATTTCTTTGAATTAATGAATGAAGTTATTGCTAATCCTGAAGAAGAAATTCAGGAGTTGCTTAAGAACCTTACTTATGGTTATACGCCGGAATCGTTCGCTCAGGTGAACGATCAGGATATTGATTCAGAGTTTAATTTTTAGGGAGTGAAAAATGAATTTTTTCAGTAATGCCTGGAATATACTCGGTGATCTTGCTATGTGGGCACATGAAGAAGTGAGTATTTACCGTCACAGTAACAAAATTGTGCGGGAAACGGAAAGCCCTGATGCACTGGCTCGTCTGGAGTCAGCAGAATATCGCCCTGTGCCGAAAGTTTCTGATATCTCGCTGGCCGAATTTCACGAACTCTATTTGATGAAAAAAGAGCCTGTGATTATTTCTGACGGTCTGAGGGACTGGAAAGGGAAACAACTTTGGAATTTCGATTATTTTTCTCAGGAATTCGGTGAAATGCAGGTGCAGTTACAGGATACCGGGTTCAAACCCCAGCAAATTGTCGAACTGCGCACCTATTTGCAGGAAATCGCTTCACTGCCTGCGGTTGAACTGGGGCAGATTAACCCTGATCTCAACTACCTGAGATATACCTATGACACTTTTTTTAAACACCTGTTATTCACATGGGAACTAGGGCATTGGGTAAAAACCGACTCCTTCAGTTTTCGCGCGTTTCAGCGTATTCAGGAACACTGGCGCAGGCCGTATTTCCTGACTGAAAGTGGTTATAAGATCCCCTGTATTCAATTCGGAATCTTCCAGCCCAATAAAAGGATGAGTCAGGATTGGGGACTCTATTTTTCAGCGCCGGGTGTCTGCACTCGTTTACATGTTGATGGAATGCGCACCAATGCGGTGTTGTGCCAGATAGAAGGCCGTAAAGCCGGCTGGATTTTTTCAGCTTCGCTGGAGGATGTGGTCAGAAACACTGCTGAAGGGCGAGCAGGTTTGCCTCGCGCGGAAAAGCAAAAGCCGATGAACCAAGGCAACAAGCGGGTTGAGCATAACCAAGATCGGATTTGGCAGTTTGATCTATTGCCGGGGGAGATAATGCTGATCCCTAAAGGGTTAGCTCATGAGGTGCATACATTATCCCCCAGTATTTCCCTGACTTATAATTTCATTACCTCTGCAGAATATCGGGATTATTTTGATTTTAAAAAACAACGGGGTCACGGCTGGATTGCTAAATCACCGCTGATTGCCGTACCGGAATTTTTTCAGATTTACCAACGCAATATCTCCTCTTCCCGTTGCTCTAAATGATAGGCAACGCACAAATAAGGTATTAATGAATAGTGATGCTTTGTGATTTTTTGAGCAGTATTATAGGCACGCATCCCCCGTCGCTGACAGCGGGGTTCTTCATTTTATATAAGTAAATCCACGAGAGTAAAAAGTATGCCTTTATTTTCAAAAACAATAACTGATTTCTGGCAGGCCCTGATGTTGGGTGAAGATATTCTTTATAAGGATGATGTTTTTACTATTATTACCAATACCCGTCTGGAACAAAATGATCGCGTGATGGTACTGGAAATCAGTGACGGCCGGGTAATGGCAGTTCTGACGCCAGAGATGGCTGAAAAAGCCGGGCTTTATCATCAGGAAAAAATATCTGAATCTATTTTTCGCCAGAAATTAAATCAGGCGAATATTACTTTGCATGGTGCTGACTATATTTTTTATTTTCCAGAAACAGAAAAGCGCCAATTATTGCAGGAAAATTCAGATAAACAGCGTCAATTGATGGAAGAGCAAGATGGTGAAATCTTCTCGGCATTTCAGGCATTGGCTTCGGAGCAGGATCTGGACAACGCTTATGTTGAACTGGATCACTGGTCGGTATTCGGTGCTTTTGATGAGAAAAACCATCTGGTTAGCGCGGCCAGCATGTACCCGTGGAATGGTTCACAACTTGCTGATATGGGCGTACTGACGCTGGAGTCTTTCCGCAGTCAAGGCTATGCCCGAAAAGTGGTACGTGCAATCAGTCAACATGCCTGCGCTCAGGGGTATGAACCTCAGTTCAGATGCCAGCTTGATAATCTCGCTTCTGCGGCACTGGCGAAAGCTGCCGGTTTAACGTTGTTCGGTAAATGGGAAATCATTTCTCCTGATTCAGTTAACTGAGTTATCTCCGCAAAAAATTTTCTGAATTGAAATAATCCGTTCATTTTTTAATGAAGGTTGTAGTCAATCAGACTGCAACCTGTTTTTTCATCACTAAATCCGTCACTCACTCCATTACTTATTTCATTACAACCAAGAAGAAACAGTCACTATGCCAAAACTTAAAATAGCTGTGGTTGGAGGAGGAAATATCGGCTCTAGCCTTGCCTTCGATTGCGCTTTACGCGGACATGATGTTGTTGTTATTGAAAAAGATGCGATCTCCTGTGAAAAAAGCAGGGAAAATATCGTAGAAACTGCCGATTATGCGCCGCTGTTCAGTCCGCTTGCCAAGGGAAAAACGGCAGAAATGATACTGCAAAATATCGTCTGGTCGCAGGATTTATCGGCTATCTCTGATCGGGAATTTGTAGTAGAAAACATTACCGAAAATATTGCAATAAAACAGGCGCTATATGCGAGCATGGCGGAATTTATCGCTCCTCATGCTGTACTGGCAGCGAATACCTCCTGTATTCCCATCACAAAACTGGGGTCGTTCCATCGCGTGCCGTCTCAGGTGATTGGAGTGCATTTTATGAACCCGGTCTATTTGAAACCGACGGTTGAGGTCATTATTGGTTTTAGTACCTCGGAGTCTGTTCAGGAACGATGTCTGGAAATTCTGACTATTTTATGCAAACAGGCGGTCGTGGTGAAAGATGGTCCCGGTTTTGTTTCCAACCGGATTTCTCATTTATTTATGAATGAAGCGGCATTTACAGTCCAGGATGGACTTGCTCAGCCCAAAGATGTCGATGCAATATTCAAGGATTGTTTCGGGCATAAAATGGGGCCGTTGGAAACGGCTGATCTGATCGGAATTGATACTGTCGTTAATTCTCTTGACGTACTCTACCAAATTTTTCAGGACTCGAAATATCGTGTTTGCCCCTTGATGAGAACAATGGTTGATGCGGGGTATTTAGGGCGCAAAACTGGCAAGGGTTTTTATACATATACTTAACGCGATGCCCGACTTTTATGATGAGTTGAAATGACATAGCCGCTCCTTTATAACTTTAAGTCGTCAAACAGAGAGAAATAAAGGAACAAAAGGCTATGTCACAGCAAGATTTTATCATTGATTTCGGCTGGCGTCAGATGACACGAGAGCGTGAAAAGCGTGCTACGCTGAAACCCTTGTATGAAATCTTCAAAGGGTTACAACCCAGGCTGGGTATTTCACAGAAGTCATATTCATTTATCAGCAAGGAATGCGAATGTACAAAAAAGACAGGAAAATAAATTCTATTTTGTAGGCCAACTATATTTCCCCGAGGATATATCTAAAGAAGTCATGAGTAATAATATGTATTCTCCACACACGGTGTAGGTGAATCTAATTTAGGAAAAAACTTCTTAACCATAATACAAATAAATCTTTCAGTGTTAACCCAATTGCCACGATAAAACAGCTTCCCAGTAGCATCGTCGTTACCGCAGTACCATATTGTGTTAGTGACAGAGTAGCTACTGGAAGTAAAAACAGAATGGTTAGATTATTCAGACTTTCTGATATAGCCAATATTTGGCCTTTATCCTGCTTTGCCCGATTTGCCAGAATTGAAGTACTTATTGGAGCAGCCAGGCCGAGTGCATATCCCCATAACATCAGACAAACTAAACTAAAAAGCAAAGACAGGGGGAATAACATAAATACAGAACTGGTGATGAAAAGTAAAACTATTGCCAACAACAACGCACATTCATCTCTGATATTCAGGTGATTCACGATACTTACGGATAGGTTACCCAAACCAAGCCCGATACCAAATACAGAAACAGAGATACCGACAGCTCCTGTTCCCATAGCGTAATGATGTCTTAAAACTTCTCCGGCTAATATAAAAGCAGATACTGCTGTACCATTCCAAAATCCTTTCGCAATAAGGGGACGTATTAAGTTTCCTTGGCATACAAATTGAAATAGTGATTGAAACGTCACCGTTTGGTGAACTTTTTTTAGGGTAGTAATCTGGTTTGGAATGTATTTTTTGTTCAAAGCTTTTTTGCTTAGAACGTAGAGCAAAAAACATCCTACCGCGCTCACTAAAAATGGCACTTGCCAGTAAAATAACTCGGTCAAAACACCGGCAAAAATAGGACCTCCGGCAATTCCAGCTGTCATACCAAGCATGACAATACCCATCGCGGATGCCTGTTTATGCGATGGAAAAAGTTCTGCAACCAGCGCAAATATGGTTGGAATCAAAGCGGCGGAAGCAATGCCACCAAAAATACGTAACCCAATTGCAATCTCCAAGTTGGGGGCTATCGTTAGCGCTACCCCATCAAGGAACAGAAACAGCAAGGATGCCCGCAATAATTTGCGTCGATTGATCCGATCAGATAACCAACCGAAAATTGGTGCTGCAAGTGCGTAGGCGAGGGCATAACCAGAGACCAGCCAGGTGGCTTTGTCTGTTGTTGTCCTAAATTCATCAGCCAAGGGCTTGAGCATGGGGGATAACATAAATTCCGTCGCACCAATGAAAAATACAATAAATGAAAATATAAGTAGAATCATAGACAGAACAGTACGTGGCGGCATATTTAAGCCTCCTTAGATATAAAAAATGGGATTGGTAACAGTAGAATTATTTGATGAAAAAAGAACGAGAAACAGGGCGGGATCAGTATGATGATATTAAGTAAGATACTAGGGATTATTAAATATGGCAATTGATCGACTCTATCAAGACAGTCACTTAGCTCAGTTTTATGATTTCGATAACGAGTGGATACCAGATTACGACTATTATGTCAGACTAGCCAAAAATGCACATGCTATTTTAGATCTGGGCTGTGGTACTGGAACGCTTACTAATAAAATTGCCCTAACTTATCCCGATAAAGTGGTATTTGGCTGTGATATTGCCGATTCCATGCTGGATATTGCTAAATCAAAATCAGCAGGATCACAAATCACTTGGGTGCAATCCGATGCTAAACAGTTGGCACTATTTCAGAGATTCGATTTAATCATTTTATCCGGCCATGTTTTTCAAGTGTTCTTAACTCATCAAGATCGAGTCGCAGTACTTAAACGGATTTATGAACACCTGGCAGAAGGGGGACAATGCATCTTTGACAGCCGTAATCCTTTAGTAAAAGAGTGGTTGACTTGGACAAAAGCAGATTCTAAACGTGAATTTATCCATCCAATGTTCGGCCCTATCTTGGCATGGAATGATTTTCGAGTTCACAATACTACTGTTACTTACGGCACTTACTATAAAATTTTAAACAACAAACAGGAATACCAGGCATTTTCATCAATTACATTTGCCAGTTTTGCTGAGATCCAGCAAGCACTAGCTGACGCGAATTTAATTGCGATAAACGTATTAGGTAACTGGCAAGGAGAAACTTATCATGATCAGTCAGAAGAAATGATTTTTATCATCAGCAAGAAGAAATGAGAATTAAAAGGAAAACTCACTGCCAGCTTTTGCCAACAGTGAGTTCATTTACTTTTTACTTAGTAGTCGTTGCTTCAATATCAAGTACATTAATCGGGCCAGCATTTCCTGCCATATCTTCACCATATGCGCAAACACGCCATGGTGCTTCAGATTTTGCCAACATTGTTAGCCTCCAGGGATAGCTATAGCCTGTTTTGTCGTCACAATTCGTTGTTGCTTTCGGTCCATATTTAATTTGTATACTTGAGATATCATACGGACGAGCGTTAGCTGTTATACGCCAGGCATCCCCGAAATCATCCTTATTTAACACCGGCTTAATTGATGGTGGCGTATTATCAATTTCTCGCAACATGACAGAAGCATCTTTTGTCTTTTGCCATTGACCATCATTATCCTGGTGAATAACACAGAGTTTATAGATGCCTTCTTTGGCAGGAACCAGCATGTTTTGCAACGGGCTTTGGCTTACAGAAATAACAGCACTGTATCCTGCTTCAGCTGAACAATCGACATCACTGATTAATCCTGTTTTATATCGGATATTCTTAACGTTAGCATTTTCCTTGATAACGATATCCCATTTTGCTTTCTCACCGTCAGCAGGATTAACGCTCTGAGTTATCCAACGTGACCAAAGTGGGCTTCTTTCCAGAATATTACCGCTGTTATTTTCCAGTTTCGACAGGTCTAACTTGCTATCCCTTGTCAACGCATTAGCAATACTATCGACAGGAATAAAATAACTAGCCCCTTCTGTTGGAACACCTTTATTATTTTCGATAGTACAAGGTCTGCCAAGTCCACAGCCGGTCATTCCTGGTGTGACTGTTGTGTTCAATACACCAATCACATCTGTTTTATCTTTCTCAAAAACAGGGGAACCAGACGTTCCACCAGCGACACCATCACAATTCACGGCGAAAACCGAAGCCCAAATCCACGGAGAGCCACCCTCATATAAGACGGGTGATTTTCCAGTGATATTACACTCAGATTTTCTGAGATAAGCGTAATTATAATCAACATTATCGACAGGAATATGAGTCAACACAATAGGCTGGTGTTTCATATCAAGGTGTTTTTTCAACTTCAAAGGATGATAGCCTTTTTTCGCTAAATCCCCATAAGTTGCATCCAACTGTAATACCGCAATATCTTCGTATTTCATCGTTGAATATAAAATACGGTTGACTTTTATTGGTGATAACGCATTTTTCTTATCAATAAAATAATCCGGGGTATATCGCCAATATTCAGGTGCCGGCTGATCAACGATGGCGTCATTTGTGCCTACATTGCTATCTACACAGTGCCCTGCGGTAAGTATCAATGCTGGTGTATCCTTATCCGGTGCAGTTTCACCAGAAATCAGGGTTGCTGTACAGTGTGAGATTCCATTTAATTTACCAACAGTTCTAAATTTTTCAGCGCCGGGATCGGTTGATTTCATCAACGGAGCACCATTATTATTTGAAGCTAAAGAACTTGCTGAAACAGAAAATAAGCTGATTAATAGGATGTTACGATAAGTCACAATTTTCCTCCTTTGGATCGGTTTAATGACTTAAATTCATTATCTAATTTAATCATTATTCAGTGCTACCAAGGGGGTTTGTATCAGAGAGGATACAAAAACCTAAAAATCTCACGCCATAAAAAAACTCACTGCCAGACATTGCCAGCAGTGAGTTTCTGTTATCAAGAACATATGCAACTTTTATTAACTAGAATTTCCAATGAGCATTCAGGAATACACCATTATCCTTATGACTGCCTGATAAAACACCGTTATACCCCAGTGACAGTTTAGTATTTTTATTAATTTCCAATTCCGTACCTGCCTTAATTACAGCAGCATCTCGTGCCGCTGAAATACTGTTGACAGTAAACGTGGCATCACTATTGTTAAAACTTAATTTAGTGCCTCGATCTACATGGCCAAACTGATGTTGCCAACCCAATTCACCATATGCTCCTACTGTGATTTCGTTTTCAGTTTGCCATTTTTGATCAACACGTAAACCTAATGTGGAGAAGGTGGCATCTTTCGATTGTTTCTTACCGTTCAATGCAGCCGCACCACCATGTTCATTAATCCCTTCATTACGAAAATTAACATAAGACAGGTTGGCGAATGGTTCCAGATTCAGCCACGAAGTATTTATTCCGTAAGCGGTCTCAGTAAACAATTGACCGGTTTGAGCACCATATTTTGCTTTCAGATTGTCGGATTGATGACCAAAAGCAACCGAGCGTTTGGTATCAAAACGATGCCAGCTGTAAGTAGCGCCGGCACGCAATGCCAAAGCATCAATCTGTTTGCTACCATATAGCGCCAAATGGAAATTGTTACTGCGTGCTGAAGTGTTATATCCACCATTCAAAGAAGAGCGGGTATATCCGGTAGCGACACCGAGCCGCCAATCATCACCGAATTCTTTATCCGCTCCTAATAACACGCCATAGTTGGATACACGATAACCGTTGACTTCACTGTTACCATTGGCACGTTGCCAGTTACCTATGAGTTGTCCCCAAGCACCGTTTCTATCAACCTTGATATTCTGTTCAATGGTTCCCCCCTTAGCCTGGCGTAAACGGGTATTCAGTGTATCGCGCAGATGGTGGCTATTATTGATTTGTGCCGCAGCAACATCGGCATGGATCTGACCGGAAGAAAGTTGCTGGAATGCCTGACGTGCTTGCGTTGCTGTATCAAACATCAGGATACTTTCATAAACCGGATGGCCCAAACTCAGCTTATCAGCAGCATTAGCCACAGCACGTTCATTAGCGGTTATGCCTAAACTGGCAAATGTGGTGGAATTACGTTTTATATCCAACATCACTCGATCAGTTTGGTAACTAAGCTCAGTGCCAACGAATAAATAGTTTGGCACTACGGTTGCAAACTTGCCGTTGATACCACGGTTTGCTTGCAGAATATTATATTGCTGACCAAGCAAACTACGAACTTCTTGCTTCGATAACAAGTTATTACTATTTTCCAGCGTGACTTGAACTTCACCGCCCTTCAACATGGCCAGGCCATTGCTGACAATACGGTCACTATGACCCTGGCTATCTGGTACAACTTCTACCTGATAACGTGAGCCAGTCTGGAAAGTAATATCACGATCAACTTTCAGCGTACCGCTAGAACTTAGGTTAGAATTGGCATTTAAGCTGCCGGGTACAATATTGGCACCAGCATTGACCATGATTGAACCGACAGTACCATCCCCGCCAAGAATTGCGCCATCTTGCACAGTAACATCCGAAGTTATAGAACCGCTAACCAGTAAACGACCTTGCTCAACCAAAGTTGGCCCTTTATAGAGACTGTTTTTACCGGCTAGTTCGAGTGTACCGTTACCGATTTTCGTCAATCCGCCATGACCGGAGATATCATTATTCCAACTGTCATAAGCGCATTCAATACCATCACAGACGCGTTCTACGGTAGTGCCTTTCTCAACTATGCCACCAATACCTGGAATATTGGCAATGAATTGCGTTTCAGAATAAGAGCCGGGAATAGAGTATTTCTTCGGAATATCCTTTTCGGTGATGAACATTTTAGGACCATCAATAGCAACTTTCAGGTTCAGCATTCCCCAACCATACATGTCATCCAAGCCTGGCTTCCCTAAATCGGTTGCCGTGGTTTTGAGGACATCAGCGATCTGCCCGGCAGTCATGTAGGGAAAGCGTTGCATCAAGACGGCAGCGGCTCCGGCTACATGCGGTGATGCCATTGATGTACCTGTGTAGGCATCATAGGTGGGATCAATCGTCAGCTCACCATTTTGGAAAGCATCTTCGTCGATCTCTCCATCAATTTTAGAAACAAATTCTCCCGTGCTGCTGTAAATTTTTGTGCCTGGTGCCGACAAACAGTAACTGGCAGTATAACCACACCGCGTTGATGAAACGTTAATTTCGTTTTCCCTAGTCAGGTTGGCAACGCTGAGGTAGTTTTTCAATGCATCAGGGAAGAAATAGGGCATACCCGCATGTAACCAGGTGATGTTATAGTTATTTGCATTCCCCGCAGCAAAAACAACTAATTTTCCATGACGCGCTGCACGCAATAGACCCGCAGTTCTCGTTGTATAGTCATCGAGTTCTGGAATTGGAGAACGGCTTAACCTATCCAAATCATCTTTAATTGGCGTGACATAATTAATGAGTTCTTGCAACGTAATTTGGTCATACTTGACTGTTCCGTTTTCCCATCGTTTAGGCCTGCCATACTCATCAGTTTCATAAGAAGGGCGAACTCCCCAACTGTTATTAATAACACGTGCATTGCTTTGGATCAGGGCTTCTGTACGGTTATAGGGAGTTTGTAAATATTTCCCAGTAATTAAACCTGCATCAAATGCTACACCGTGCATTTCCTTGCCATCCCGGTTTGCTGCAATGATCCCTGAAACATGGTTACCGTGAGCACCAAAACTGATAATCCCTGTGTAGGGGTTTTCATCGTAATTCCAAGTGTCGTCTGGGCTTAGAATTTTCAGTTTGCCTGCAAATTCAGGATGATTAATAACGGCTTCATCCAATACACCCACATTAATACCTTTTCCCGTGTAACCACGAGCATAGGCATAATGAGCACCAATAGCGGCTAATCCCCACTGATGATTAAATTCATCTGATAACCAACTATCGGGTGAGTTTTTTTTACCCTGTTCCAGATATTCTGTAGCCATTGAAGCACTGACAGGTAATAATCCCAAAAATAACGTCATCCACAAAAATATCGGTCGTGCCGAATTGTTTTTTTTCATAAAAGAGGTTCCATTTTTTAAAAAGTGGCAACTTTCAATTCGCTGTTTGGCACATCGCTCCTTGAAAAGTCCTTATTAATAAATCCGATAATTGAACTGAAATAAGTAGGCCATGGTGGGATTGATCTCTATTTTTAAAACAGCTATAGAACAATGCAGACCATATTATTTTTTGCCCACGAGTTGCTATAGCATAATAATTAGACCCAAAACGCAAGGATAATAATTAACTTTTTTATAACCATTTTATAACAATGGAGGCATCATATAAATAACATACTCTAGTTTAAAATCCCGTTTAAATGGCATGATTCTGGCATAATGTGAATTGATTACATGTCAATTGTTGTTAATATGTAATTTTTTATGAGGGATTACTGTTTGTAACGCTCATTATTATGAGAGGCTTTTTCTATGATTATTTGGAAGAGGTGCTTTATTTTTAAAATGAAAAGATTACATCGAAAGTAAAGTAAATCACGAGGATATCAAAAGTGATCAGACCATTTACAAAAGCAGATATGAATACGGTTCTATCTATTTGGTTGGAAGCTTCTATCAAAGCACACAATTTTGTGGCAACTGAATTTTGGCAATCACAAGTAGAAAACATGAGAAGCATCTATATTCCGGCTTCAGAAACTTATGTCTATGTACAAAGTTCTAACGTTGTCGGTTTTTATGCGCTTCACGAAAATAGTTTGGCTGCGATTTTTGTATCACCAGATAAACAGGGGCAGGGAATTGGCAAAGCATTAGTGAACGATGCCAAAAATAGAAGAACTGAACTCACGTTATCGGTTTATCAGCAAAACCAGGCAAGTTATGAGTTTTACTTATCGCAAGGATTTTATGTTGTCAGCGAAGAAGTCGATGAACACACTGGATACCAAGAATATCTTATGTGCCTAAAAAGGGAGCAACAATGATGAAAAATGGCCTCAGAGGCTTAAAGATAACTATATTAGTAAAGAGATGTTTTTAATCCAATCGAGCGCGAAATCAGCGAATTGCGTTCTTTTATTAAACAAAAATGCCAAAAATACGATACCCTGTGTTTTTATACAGCATGATAATAATTTGTAACTTGTTCGATGAAATTACTCGATAGAAAAGGGAAATGCACTCGGCTCAACTAGTTGAGCCGAGGTTATACATAAAGAACGAGATATTGTCTATTTACATACCATACAGATAATTTTTGCTTTCTTCGCCAACCTCTTCACGAACTTGCTCCAGTGCCTTAGCATAGGATTGAAGCAGTTTCAGCGTATAGTTAACACGGCTTTCAAATTTCTCATCGTTACAAATCAGATCTTTTGAAATCAAACTTTCACCATGACGGAAGACTAAATGGTCTGGCAAGAAACAGACATGGTTATTTTTAAAACCTGTCATTCGTAATTCGCAAAGAGGATAAACACCGTTAACTCCACTTGATACACTCGCCAATAATGCTGGTTTATGGCCTAATTCTGCTATAGAACAATACAATAGAAGATTCTTCAATGCCGGAGTTGACATTCCATGCCATTCCGGAGTCACAAAGATAAATGCTTCACTTTCTCTTAAATGTTGTGCAATTGATTGCCAGGGATGAGATCCCGCTGATATATCTGTTGTGTAACCATCATGTAATGGCAATTCTACATTGGAGAGTTCCAAAAGCGCTATCTCAGTAAATCCATATTCGCTACTTAATTTTTGCAAATAACGAGCTACACGTTGGCTGAGAGAATCTGGGCGTTGACTCCCTGAAATTATAGTCAGTTTCATTAATTTTCCTGTTACTCATTAGATTATAGAATTATCAGATTTTTTTGTCTGATCCCGTGGAATTGAAAGCCAAACAGCAATAATGATGGTGCATGCCCCAAACATTTGTAGTAAGGAAAATGTTTGTTTTAGAAAAAAATATCCTAAAATACAAGCAGATAAAGAACTAAGGAATCCCAGGAAAGAAATTGTCACAACAGGTAACTTTTCAATTCCCCGAAACCAGATAATATAAGAAAACACTGCACCGACCATGCATAAATAGCTGTAGCCGAGAATATTGGTTACGGTAAGATGTTGTGGTAAACCTTCGATGGAGATAGCAACAGGCAATAACATTAATCCTCCAAGAGTTAATTGCCAGCCAGTAAAACTGAGTAATGACAAATTGGTAGGGCGATTCCAATATTTAGTAAGCACAACTCCTAAAGCCATACAACTGCATCCCGCAAAGCCTGCAATAACGCCTTGCCAATTTAGGCTGGTGGTTGAATTTAATACCAATAAGCCGATCCCGATAATACCCAATATGGCTGAAATAATGTGTTTTATGGTAAGGGAGGTTTTCAATATGTAAGTGCTTAATAAAATAACCATTATGGGTTGGCAAGCCACGATTAATGAATAGAAGAAGGCACCGATATTGAGTAAGCTCAGTATCATAATACGTAACCACCAAATACCTTTAGGCATGGTACGGCAAATCAACAGTAATAATATCCCGGCGGGTAACGCTCTGATGGTAGAAGCCAGCAAAGGCATATTGAGTGGCAATACCTCTGTCGTAATAATGTAAGTACTCCCCCAAACAATTGGGGCCAATGCAGTCAGTAATATATTCTGGATAGATCTAATTTCTGACATGTCGCTGTCCTTCTAATTTATTCATTTTTATCCTGTATATACTCGATAAACTTCAAGTTGCAACCTGCCAGACGACGCGAGGCCTTATATTTCCCCGCTGCGCGGGGAAATATGACACGCATCTTGAAGTTGGATTGGTATATCACTCTATCAACGCAAAGATACCACCAGCAAAAGTATCTTTATATAAAGATACATTAAAATAATGGCTTAATTAATTTTTATCAAGTATCTTTTCATCAAAATAAATGAATAAGGAAAAAGCATGAAGTACGATCACGTTGACCGATTACTGATACAGTGGGCACAACAGCGTCCAGACCTTGATCCGTCGTCGATGGGCGTCATTGGGCGGTTATGTCGCATAAACAAAATTATTGAACAACGCTTGCAACATGCTTTCAAAGAACACGGCCTAAGTGCCATAGAGTTTGATATCCTTGCGACACTACGACGGAACAACATACCCATTACACCTACTGAACTATATCAATCCGTTATGCTAACTTCTGGAGCAATGAGTACTCGTATTGAACATATGGTACAGCGAGGACTCATTGGGCGTATTGCTAACGAAGAAGACCGACGTAGCTGCAAGGTTTTTCTGACCTCAGAAGGAAAGGCATTGATAGACAAAGCAGTGGAAAGCCATTTGGAGAACCAGAAAGCCATTCTCGAACCACTGACAGAAATTCAACAAGAGCAACTTGTAACACTGCTGCGTCATTGGCTGCTGGATAATGAATCATCTAGTGATTCGCCCTGATTGATGTCAGGGCGAGATAGGCCCAGGAATAGCAGTATTAGAACTTAATATTAACTCTGGCCCAATAAGTACGCCCAGGCTCGTTTACTGCCGTATTGCCGGAATAACCAAAGCCCTGATTACCCGCTAAGTTAAGGTGTTCGCTATAGGTTTTATCAAAAATGTTGTCAACACCAGTACTGACTTGAACATTTTTGGTCACCTTATAGGTTGCATTAGCAGATAGAATGGCGAAGTCTTTGCTACGATCAAAGTCTTTGCCTACAACGTTACCCTCATTGATTGCCACGCGGTGCTGGCTATTTACCAGACGCAGCAAACCGCTGCTTGTCCAGTCCCCATGTTTCCAGGTCAGGCCGAAACGAGCTTCTAAAGGTGGGATCTGCGGTAGTGGACGATGATTAGTGGTATTTTGCGCCCAGGAATATGCCAGGCTGGCATCGGTTTTCCAGTTTTCGTTAAACTGATAAGCAACCCCCATTTCTCCGCCCATAATGGTGGCATTCACGTTGCCGGCTATCGGATTCTTGTTGTTATAATCGAACAGGATAAAGTCATTCACTTTACCTACATACGCTGATATCCAACCTTTCAGTCGGTTATCATTATATTGCGCCCCGATATCCAATTGGGTGGTTTTTTCGGGTTTGATATTAGTGAAAGCATTGTTGCCCGCTTTACCCGAAACCAGCTCCCAGTAATCAGGAAAACGCTCGGTATAACCCATGCCGGCATAGAGCATCACAGGAGACTCTTTCAGGTTATGTTCAAGCCGAATAAAGCCAGCTGGCAGGGTTTCTTTACGTTCTTGTTGAGTAGCATATTTATACGCTGTTGTACGATCTAATCGCACACCACCGATAACTTTATTCTGGGCAGTTGCATCCCAGGTTAATTCACCAAAAATACCGTAATCACGGAAACGAACATTTTTCACCCAGCCATTTCTTTCAGCTTTAGCCATCTTACGATCGGTATTGGTTCGATGAATATTAGTTTGCATATCCACACCGCTCTGTAACCTGAAATCTTCCCATATCCAGGTTCCCATCATACGACCACCCATTGTCAGGCGATCCGGTTCTGAGGCCATTTTCATGTTTGAATGACGCATAGAATAGTTATCCATCACATGGTCGGTATAATTGTAATAAAAATTCGTTTCGAATTTATCAAACACCTCGCCAATGTTAGATTTTTCAAACCGCACGCCAAGACTTTTGCGTTTGAATTGAGAACCATCCATGCCTCGTGTGGCGTAACGCGCTTCACCATCACCTTGTCCAGCGCTTAACTCCAGTAACGTATTTTCATCAGGTGTCCAACCTAAGGCGAGATCGGTATTCCATTTATCCCAGCGGGAAGGAACGCGATTGCCGTCACCATCTTTATAATCGTTGGAGCGGGATTTATTGCCGATCAAACGGATATAACCCAGTTCGTTGCCAATACTGAGATCAGCATTACCATCCCAGCGACCATGAGAACCAATAACTGTGCTGACATTACCTTGAGCGCCAAATTGTTCAAACTGAGGGCGAATACGCTCGAAACGAATAGTTCCCGCTGAATTACCCGGTCCCCAAAGTACGGTTTGTGGACCTTTGACTAAACTCAAAACATCATAACTTTCTGGTGAAATATAAGAACTTGGCGCATCCATACGTCCACCACAAGAACCCAGTATTTCACTGTCATCAATTAACATTCTCAGACGAGAACCAAACATGCCACGGAAGACAGGATCGCCGTTAGTGCCACCATTACGGATCTGTGAAAATCCCGGAATGGTTTTTAAGTAATCAGAACCATCACTAGCAGGGACTGGTTGGCGAGGGGCTTTTAGTGAAGAAACTACCTCAAGGGGGGAAATTACCGGTGCAGTTACGGTGATCACCGTTTCATTATCGTGATCATGGGCAATGCGTTTTTCTTTTGTTTCTTTGCTATGTTCCATATTGGCAGCCCAGCCACTGGCCGGCATGGTGAGTGCAATAGCCAAAGCTGCTGTCAGAGGTGATAGACGAAATAGTTGTGTGGTAAACATAAAAAATCCCTTAATTAGCAACATTGCCATACAAACTGCGTAAGGCAAGGAAAATAGAATGGTTTATTTCAAGCAGACTGACTCATTAAGGGGTGGGGCGCGTGGTTGTGATTCGCCGTAAAACAGCCGAATAACGGGTCCAAAGAAGCGCGATACTGGTGGTGCTCGGGACGCGATGAGTGTCAATAGAATGAAAGAAACAAAACCACCTGCTAATAATGGCAGATTAATCAGAAGCTGGCAGTAACCACAAGCGATATCATCCATCAATCCCATATGGACATGATCCACACCATGATGATTCATCGTGTGTGTCGATGGCATATCAGACATAGACATGCAGTGATTTGTTCCGCTTTTTATTTCTTCACAGTGGTGCTCCAGTGTTTTTGATACCACCGGTGCAATGAACAACATCAAAATCGCCAGTAAGGCAATAATGGCGGGTGTTCGGTTCTGTGAAAAGCGAAAAAGCGATAACACGCTAATGATCCGGATCAATTTCTACGATTGAGGGCTAATCTTACTGCATTTGGGGTGGGGTTGTTAAAATATTTTTGGATTGTATATCAGTCACAAGCGTTTCATGGCATTGGTAAGTTCACCATCATTATGGAAATCCTTTGTCTACTACCATTTCATATTTTAAATTTGTTAGTTTCATTTACGTGAGTAAACTCATCACTAATGATTCGATAATTGAGGTTTAACTTGAGTATAGTTTCATTGCAAACTCTTGGTTACAACCTTGTGCGAGGAGCTATAAAATGTCAGATAGAAACTCTTTCCAAAAATTGAACTTTAAAGCACATTGGATGCCGTTCAGCGCTAATCGTCATTTTCAACAAGATCCCCGTTTGATTGTTTCAGCAGAAGGAAACTGGCTACTTGACGATCAAGGTCGTCGGATTTATGACAGTTTATCAGGATTATGGACATGTGGAGCAGGCCATTCACGCACTGAAATTCGGCAGGCTGTTTCAGATCAACTGGGAACATTGGATTATTCCCCAGGTTTCCAATATGGACACCCTTTGTCATTTAAGTTGGCTGATAAAATCACCAACCTTATGCCAGATGATTTAAATCATGTATTTTTTACCAGTTCAGGTTCAGAAGCTGCCGATACCGCAGTAAAAATGGCTCGTGCTTACTGGCGGATTAAAGGTCAATCTGCAAAAACTAAATTTATCGGTCGGGCACGGGGTTATCATGGTGTCAATATCGCAGGAACCAGTCTTGGCGGTATTGGGGGTAATCGCAAAATGTTTGGTCAGTTTATGGATGTTGACCATCTTCCACATACATTACAACCTAATATGGCTTTTACTAAAGGAATGCCTGCGGCTGGTGGCCCGGAACTGGCAGATGAACTCCTCAAACTCATTGAATTGCATGATGCCAGTAATATCGCTGCCGTTATTGTCGAACCTCTTTCTGGCTCTGCCGGCGCTATTATCCCACCACAAGGTTACTTGCAACGTTTACGGGAAATTTGTACCCAATATGATATCTTGCTGATTTTTGATGAAGTGATTACCGGTTTCGGGCGTCTGGGATGCTGGAGTGGCGCTGAATATTTCGGTGTAACCCCAGATATCCTTAACTTTGCCAAACAAATTACCAACGGTGCAATTCCTCTGGGGGGGGTGATTGCGTCCAGCAAGATCTACGACGCCTTTATGTCACAATCTCTATCCGAACATATGATTGAATTCAGCCACGGGTATACCTATTCAGGTCATCCGGTTGCCTGTGCGGCCGGTTTAGCTTCATTGGAACTGCTGGAAAAAGAAAATCTGCCTCAACAAGCTGCGGAATTGGCACCACATTTCGAACAAAAATTACACAACCTAAGGCACTGCCCAAATGTCGTGGATATTCGTAACTGCGGGCTGGTGGGGGCTATCCAAATTGCTCCACGGGATGGAGATGCAGTAGTCCGGCCTTTTGATGCCGGTATTGCATTATGGAAAGCGGGGTTTTATGTCCGTTTTGGTGGTGACACGTTGCAATTTGGTCCTATGTTCAATGCTAAAATTGATGATCTTGATCGTCTGTTCAATGTGGTGGGTGATGTTCTGTACCAAATTAAATAACAGAAACCTTCATTATTAACTTATTCTATGGGTGGTATCCTAACCGCCCAAACCCACATCAGGGGTGGTTCTCTTCTTGGTTTTATTCCCACTAATTTTCGACATGTGGCAGATAAATGAGAAGGGGAGTTAAATCCACATTGCAGTGCGGCTATAAGTTTTCGATAACAGCTAGTAATTCTTTAGAACGAAGGTTTATGGCAAAAATAAACTAACTGCGCGCAGCTTAATTTAACATAATATAGATTATGCGAACCTGTGTTGTAGCACTAATATAGTAATGTCACTTTTTGCTGCAAGAAGGACATTCGCCTTTTTTTGATATTCATTTTGGCTCGTGGTTTAAAAAATAATGAAAGACAGGCTGTAAAATGAACTTTTTCCCAGGAGGCGCTAGCGTTTTTCTCCGGCCTCCTGGCTAATGGAAATCACCACTCAGAACGAAACTATATCTGCTGGATTAAGTGTGCTTATTATCCCAAGGGCACCTTTAATCAATGGAATAGCCATCGGAGAGAGATAGGAACCTAGCGGAATCCTCGTGTGATCAATGCAGGTAAGCATAGTAAAATCCTGGTTGCGTCCGGTGAGATCGTCGCTGATGGCTTTGCCAATGCGTACCGTCTGCGCCACGCCATGTCCGCTCCAGCCATGCACCATATACACAGGGATGTCGGCACCGCTTTTGCGGGCATCGGTGGCACCGTTCAGGGTTAGATCGCTGATACCACCCCAAGAATATTCCAGTTCAGGTTTTTCCAGATGCGGGAATACGGTTCTGATACGATCAAGCAAGTAGTTGTTTACATCACGCGGTGCCCAGGAGTTGCCGGTGCCCTGTCCACCGAATAGCAGACGGTTGTCACGCACCGCACGATAATAGTCTATTTGTAACTGTGTATCGTAGACCGGCAGACCTGACGGAATAAGCTCTTTGATATCCACTGACAACGGCGAAGTTACCGCCACATAAGTGAAAAAAGGTACTGTAGTAGACGGGCCTGAGATAAACTCATCGGTGGAGCCATGTACCCCCAGGACCACTGCTTTACTCGCTCTGATAACTCCCCGCTCAGTTTCTATAACCGTGCTGCTGGCATCCTGTCTAATACCTTTCACTTTTGTACCGTCATAGACTCGTCCCCCCAGTCTGACAAAGCCATAAACCAGTCCTCGCAGCAGCGCCAGAGGCTGAACCTGACCGCCTATACTATCGACATTGGCACCGTGATAGATATTCGAACGCACATACTCTTCCTGCAATTCATGTGGCCCAATAACCTTCACGGCCCTATCTCCCAGTCGGCGTCGGGCATCGGCGTTAGCAACCAATGATCCCATATGACCTGGATGTATCGCAGCGGTAATATGACCATATTTGCGGTCACATTCAAAACCGTAACGTTCTCGAAGTTCATCCACAAGATTCATTGCTTCAATCGATGCAAAACGCCATAAGCGTTTGGCTTCATCAGGTGAAAATTTTTCCAGTATGGTTTCAGCTTCCCAGCGGGCAATTCCGGGAGTCAACTGTCCCCCATTACGGCCAGAGGCTCCCGAACCAATGTGGTCCTTTTCAACCAGAATCACATCGACGCCCGCTTCAGCAAGATGCAGCGCAGTGGAAGATCCCAGCAATCCGCCGCCAATAACAACAACCTCACAGCGCTGATCTCTGGAAAAACTCCCAAATGCTGGCCAATCAGCCAGAGAGGCCTCATAGTAGTTGGCGGGCATGGTGTTAGTAGTCATCATGTCCCTGTGCCAGTTCCAGATGCGCGGATCCAAGCCCAACCGGCTGGTTCTGTACTGTGCATCCTGCAACAGCGTCGGCCGGAGGTTAATATTGATGGCCGGGGAATCAACCGCAGTTAAGGCCTGAGCGAGCAGAGATGTAGAGGGAAGTATGGATGAAAGTACTCCCGCCCCTGCAAAAGTTGCGGCAGTAGAGATAAAATCTCTTCTGTTCATTGCCATTTCAGCACTCCTTTATGATCGGGAATTATCCGTTAACCTGGCCTGGGGTATTTCCCTGTGAGTGAATCGACTCTTTGAATCATATTTATTGCTGTCCCCCTGTCCTTTCAGAGCGGCGGAAATCAGTAAAAGAACAGTGCCGACAAAGGGAACCAAATGTAACAGTAGCCACCAGGCGCTACAATTAATATCGTGCAGACGGCGGGCATTTACCGCCAATGCTGGCAAAAATGTGATCAGTAAATAAATAGCACTAAACCACCCCATATAAATTTCGGGGTTGGCAACAGCAAACAGTCTTTCCAGAAAAGAAATGATGAGAACAGCAAGGATCTGAAACAGAACAAAATACCAGAACTCCTTACGCGGAGCCCGTCCCTTGAAACAGGCATAATTCTTTAATACATTTAAATACCAGTGCATTGTTGTCCTCTCTTATGAACCCGCACAGGTTCCTCCCTGCCGCCACGTGTATATTTCTCCTTAGTTGTCTCCGGTTAAGCGGCAGAGATAGCCCCGTGTTACTTTTCTTCTTTACAGTTCAGATCGAGCAGCACAGATTTCAGAACGTTGAGCGCCTCGTCAAAAACATCATCTTGTATGGTCAGCGGTGGAAGGAAACGAATTACATTGCCATGTACACCACACGTCAACAGAATCAGGCCCCGCTCTAGCGCCTTCTGGCGCACTGCGGTGGTAAAATCGGCATCAGGTTCCTGACTGTCCGCTCGATTAAACTCTACCGCAATCATCAGCCCAAGCCCACGCACATCAGCGATCTGTGGGACATGCGGCCGTAGTTTATGCAGACATTGTTTTAGCCGCTCTCCCAGCTGCGCTGCACGCTCGGCCAGCTTTTCTTCTTCGATCACATCCAGCACCGCATGACCAGCTGCAATCGCCACAGGGTTACCTCCATAGGTTCCCCCCAATCCCCCTGGCACTACAGCGTCCATCAACTCTGATCGCCCTGTTACAGCCGCCAGCGGAAATCCCCCCGCCAGACCTTTTGCCATTGTGGTCAGATCGGCCGCAACGTCATGATGCTCCAGGGCAAACAGTTTACCCGTGCGCGCAAAACCGGTCTGAATCTCATCGGCAATGAGTACAATGCCGTAGCGATCAGCAATTTCACGTAGGGATTTAAGCAATTCGGGAGGCGCAGGATAGAAACCACCTTCTCCCTGAACTGGCTCAATGATAATGGCAGCGACGCGCGTGGGTTCAATATCGGTTTTGAAGAGATTCTCCAGCGCGTTCAGTGTCTGTTCGACGCTGATACCGTGTAGCTCTACCGGAAATGGGATACGGTAAACATCGCTAACCAGCGGGCCAAACCCTATTTTGTACGGTGCAACTTTGCCTGTTAATGACATACCGAGGAAGGTACGGCCATGAAAAGCACCACTGAAAGCCACCACACCGCTGCGTCCGGTAGCGGCACGCGCGATCTTCACGGCATTTTCTACTGCCTCAGCCCCGGTGGTAACAAAGACAGTCTTTTTCACAAAATTACCCGGCACCAGACGATTCAACCGTTCGGCTAACGCTACATAATTTTCATAAGGCACGACTTGATGGCAAGTATGAGTAAACCGTTCCAACTGTTTTTTAGCGGCGGCAATGACGCGCGGATGACGATGACCGGTATTCACCACAGCGATACCGGCGGCAAAATCAATATAACGTTGCCCTTGAGCATCCCAGATTTCAGCATTTTCCGCACGTTCAGCATAGATTTGTGTGGTCACGCCTACGCCTCTTGCGATAGCCGCCCTACGCCTTTTAGCTAACGTAGATTCAGTCATAAGCAAAAACTCCTGTGTAATCTTAATAAGTGGGCTTCAGCCAACAAACGCCCTGTGTGATTCAGTGTGTGATGACGGTAGGATCACCAGGCGCAGAGAAGGTATTTCACTATTGTCCGATCGGTTAACATCCCGGCTCTTCAATAGCGAACCTGACCGTACTCCAGGCACAGTTGAAGTCACGACACGCGCATCGCCATTAATAATTAATGCTGGCTTACCGATGGCCCCCAGAACCGGCAGCAGTAACCGATCCAGTGTCGAGACCAGAATATCCACTGCCGCAACACCAGCAAACTCCTCACCGATAAGCACCGGATGGGCTATCGTAATCGTGTAGGCACCATTGCAGATATAATCTACATAGGGTCCGTCGATGATGGGAAGGTGACGGCTGGCCGGCTGCCGGAACCACTCGAATAATCGGAAATCCAGACGCCTGCGTTGTTCTTGATTGTGTTCCAGTGGCGCATACTGAATGGTATTCCCTTCCTGACGCCACCATTCCAGCGTCCAGTAACCGTTATCCTCCCTCCCCGTCTTCTGTATCGCATAACTGGCAAATCCCGCCCCATTACACCAAACGTGATTACGCCGTAGTACATCTTGGATATGTTTTTGCAATGTGTCGCGCTGCTCTTGCTCCAGACGAACACCTTTCGTTCGATATAACGGCAGCTCTAATAAAATACGCGCTGTCTTATCCGCTAAAGTTGTAGTAGCCCGCTGCGCGGCGATCAAGATATCGTCCAGGATATCCCTGGCTTGTTCTACGTGTATGTCGTTGTACATATGTCCCCCTTTTCCAGGGATGAATACAGTCGCATTACTCTCGATCAGATCTCTGCAAGAATGACGTATCAGTATCTATACGTAATTTGCATTCAAGCAGGTGGTCAGTAATTCGAGTAATCATCTTCTGTGCCAGCTGGTAACAGGCGAGGCCATCCCCCTTATACAGAGCGGCCAAGAGTGCATGCCAGGCGGCAGCCACCTCGCTGTGAATAGCTGCCTCTCGATACAGAAGCACCATCAAAGGAACCCATTCAGCCTGTATCTCCAGCTCTTGATTGGCAAGCCTGGCCGACTGTGCCTGTGATGCCAGGGTTAACAGACAGCGCATATCTGTCTGTATACGGGCATCCGGCTGTGTCGCGCTAGCGAAGCTGTCAATGAGTTGCTCAAGTTTTATTAGTTCACCGGTTGTTGAACGTTGAGCCGCAAGCCTCGCGCTGTGGCCAATCACTGCACAGTGAAACTCGCTGAAATCCGCCAGTTCACCTGAAGCCATCAGCCGCAATGGATGGTATTTCCGCATTATTTCAACCGAAACCTGGCACACAAAACTACCGCCATGACGTCCGCGCCGAGTATCAATCAACTGCCTGGCACGTAGTGTGTTCAGGGCATCGCGAACAGTTACCGGTGACACGCCCAGCAGCCGCGACAACTCGTTTTCGTTAGGCAACTGCTCATCAGTTTGTAATATCCCGGAGATGATCGCATTACTTAAACGTTCCACAACCTGTTCGGTTCTGGTGGCCTGATCGAGTGGTGCGTAGACGATGGAATGTGCCGTCATTTTCTAACTCCTGATTGAAATGACACAGGATTTCAGCATGTTTGCAAACAACGCTAAAAAATACCGTGACGATGCAGCGCTTGCGCATCCTCCGGTACTGGTGTGATAGCATCCCAAAGTTCAGCCACTTTGCCGTTCTCGACGCGCCATAGCTCAAAATAACTGTGACGTGCTCCGGCAATATTTCCCTCTGAGTGGGTCAGAACAAACTGCCCGTCGGCTACTGTATGGTGGATTTTTGCATAATGCAGGCCCCGCCCTTCATCTTTAAGTTGTTTAAGAAACGCAATGACCGCAGCTGTACCATCAGGAATATCGGGGCTGTGTTGGCGAAACGCCTTACCATTGGTGTAATTTCCAAACTCATCATAGTGCCCTTCGATCAGGGTCCGTGTGAAAAAATTAACCACCAGTTCGCGGTTTTTTTCTCTGTCACGGTTATGGCCTGTTTCAGTTGGGCCATCTAACTGAGTTCGTCCACTGGCGTTGGGCGCGGACTGTGGTACCAGGCCGTCCCAATGTTCTGCGATTAATCCATCGGTAACCCGGTAAAGATCGAAACCGACTAACGGCTGATCGTCTAAACCCGTGAAACGGCCGTGGATAGCAACCAGATCACCGTCTTGTAGTACACGAAATGTTTCATGATGCAGTTCAGGATGTGACTGGACCAGCTCACGCAGTCCGATAAGTCCGTCTTTGACTAGTGGAGAATGTTCAATGAAATTCGGCGCAAAATAACGCCCAAGCGCCCCCACATCACGGTCAGTAAAGAGTTCGTGGTGCGCACGTGATACCAGGTCGCGCAAAGATTTATTTTGATTCATTGTGTGTGTCCTTGTATCAATCATGGGAACTCATCACGTGTTTGATACGTGTGTATTCATCGAAGCCATAAGCCGACAAATCTTTACCGTATCCAGATTTCTTGAAGCCACCATGGGGTGCTTCTGCCGTAAGAGGAATGTGGGTGTTAATCCAGACAGTTCCAAAATCAAGCTCACGAGACAGGCGTAACGCACGGCCATGATCGCGGGTCCAGACACTGGAGGCCAATCCGTACTTTACATCGTTAGCTTTCTCGATAGCTTCCTGTTCTGTCAGGAACTTCTGCACTGTGATAACAGGGCCAAAAATTTCAGTCTGAATCACTTCATCGTGCTGCTCCAGACCAGTAATCACCGTAGGTTCAAAATAATACCCCGAACGATTGGCCTGACGGCCTCCTGTCTCAATACGGGCATGCGCGGGCAGACGCGCAATAAACCCTTTAACCTGATCCAACTGACGAATATTATTAAGCGGTCCATACAGCGCCTCTTTATCTTCTGGATCGCCAAAACGGGTGGTTTTAGCTGCCGCCACTAATTTAGCGACGAAGATATCGTGAACAGATTCATGCACCAGCACACGTGAAGCCGCCGTGCAGTCCTGACCAGCGTTGAAGTACCCTGCAGTAACGATGGTATCCACTGCTTTGTTGATATCCGCATCAGCAAAAACAACCACAGGCGCTTTGCCACCCAGCTCCAGATGCGCTCTGGTGAGATTAGCCGCCGCCGAAGAGGCAACCTGAAAACCTGCACGTATGGAACCAGTGATAGAAACCATAGCAGGCGTTTTGTGTGAAACGACCAGGGTGCCCGCGTTCGCATTACCCAATACCACGTTGAAGGCACCGGCAGGGAAAAACGGTGCGGACAGTTCAGCCAGTAACAGAGTACTCTCCGGTGTAGTATCACTTGGTTTAAGCACCACGGTATTACCTGCGGCCAGAGCAGGTGCTATCTTCCACACCGCCATCATCAACGGATAATTCCATGGGGTAACCTGCCCCACCACGCCCAGCGGTTCACGCCGGATACTGGTAGTCATATCAGGGAGATATTCAGCTGTAGCCTTGCCTTCTAAAAAACGAGCGGCACCGGCGAAGAAGCGGATATGATCCACAGACGTCGCAACTTCCTCAGAAGCAATCAGGTGTTTGAGCTGCCCTGTATTACGACTTTGCACTTCAATCAGACGTTCAGCGTTTTTTTCTATCGTATCAGCCAGCGCTAGTAACGCCCGCTGACGCGCCGAGGGCGTGCTGCGTCCCCATACTTTAAACGCCTCTTTAGCCGCTGTATAAGCATCATCAACATCCGCAGCGGTTGCATTAGGAGAACGCGCATAAAATTCACCTGTGACCGGGCTTACCAGATCAAAATATTCGCAACCGTTAGACTCAATATACTGACCATTAATGAAATGCCTGAGTGTGGGTATCGGCATGGTGACTTCCTCTCCTTATGGATTGAATGGATAAAATATAACCTATGATTTAATATATTTAACGGTTGCATTTTAGTCAAGTTTGTAGCAAAAATGTAAAAAAAGAGAAAAGTTAGATACATACATGTAACTTTCAGAGTTTCCATCAGGAAAAAATATTTAAATCTGTGAGGAAGATCTAGGATTTCATGTGGTTCATGTCATTTCGATTGACGATAAAATTTAGGCTTGTTACCACATATTTTTTCGTATTATTCTTAATTTTTTGCATATATTTGCAAATTATCTAAATTATTACGCAAATAATTTCTGCATATCTGTTTAACTTGTTCTTCTAATTTATTGCCTGACAGCCAGCAATAAGTTGGCATAAATAAAATGTGTCATGCAATTGACATTGATTTGTTGTTCTTTTGATGAGTTACCTAAAAATCAAATGTTCAAATATTAAACTCTGAATTTATTTTAATTGACTTTAACGTTATATTTGTTCATAAAAATCCCTCTACTCTAAATATTGAAATGGACTAAAAATTGACCTGAACACTTCGTTTACTTCAATTCTAATTAATTTTTTTGCCACATTTGTGATAAATGTCACTGACAGATATATATAATAAACTACCTTACTACCCATAATTTATATCATCAATATATTTATATTTAGTTGTCTATATATATCAGTCCAGTTAACTTAGGTGGAATTTTGTTTATTGACAAACAAAAAATAAACATACCCATAAAAAAAATAAAATTGAATCATTAATATTAGGCTGTAACATATCTCGCTGTAACTGTTTATATGATGTTGTTTTTTCTCTGCTTCGTGTTCTAGTTGATGAACATTTTTAGAGGTAATAATGAGTAACAAAATGAACGAAACCATTAAATCGATATTTAATGGACTCCCTGATCTTCCGCCTGAAACTTATTTTCAGGAAGGTTTTTTCAGGGACCCAGCGAGAACAATCAATACAGATGATAGGTATTTTTTATCCCCTGCTGATGGGTTCGTTATCTATAGCGGAATAATAAACCCAGGTGAAGCGATCACCGAAGTAAAAGGAAAAAAATATAGCATTCAGGATATCATCAGAGATAAACATTATGATAAACGCTCGCTTGTCATTGGTATCTTTATGACATGCTATGACGTGCATATCAATAGAATTCCTTACGATGGCATCCTGAGTTACGCGGAACATGAACCTCTGGAAACCAACAATCTACCAATGATTGATGTAGAAAATAATATTTTTTATAAAGAGAACATTGAATTAATTTATGACGACTATTTATATCTGAATCAACGAGTCGTTAATAAAGTCTACTCGCCTGGCATTAATCGAGAATACTATATGGTTCAAGTCGGTGATTATGATGTTGATACCATAACACCGTTCCATATACAACAAAATACTCCTATATATCAGGGGGATAGATTTTCAATGATCCGGTATGGTTCACAAATCGACTTAGTGATCCCTGTTACTGATGATGACGAATTAACTTCATTGGTCACTGAAAAGGAACATGTCACTGGTGGTATAACTAAGTTAGTTAGAATCAACGATAACTCTCTATAAACAAATAATATAAACTAAAATTGAGGTTTTAAGATGTTAAAGAATTCTCCCGGTATCATTTCTGATCTGAAAATGCCAGTGTTTTTATTAGCACCTCCATTTTCATTAAATACCAATGTAAGAAATAATATTTGGATGGAGGAACTGGATGAGTCCGCTATCAATGTTAACAGCAAAGTGGCTTTAAGGCAGTTCTATAAGCTATATAGCTTTATGTCATCACAATCGTTGGTCTATTTGCTGCCATCAGATACTCACCAGGCGTTACAAGATCAAGTCTATGTTGCTAACTTGGGAATTATTATTGGAGATGAAGATCCAACGGCAATAGTTGCCAATTTTGCATCAGAAATCAGAAGATCAGAAACCTCTATTGGGGTAAGTTTCTTTGAATCATTGGGCTATAAAACTGAGGTCGCTCCCTACTATTTTGAAGGTGAAGCTGAGTTAAAACATTTGCATGATAATGTACTGGTCGGTGGTTATGGAATAAGAAGTGATATTAAAACCTATGACTGGATGGAAGAAAAATTCGGCCTCAACATCGTAAAAGTGGAAGAAAGAGATCCTTATCTTTACCATTTGGATTGCAGCATATTCCCACTGGATAAAGAAAATACGCTCGTTTATACCGGCGGATTCAACAGCGACGAGCTGAAAGGGCTGGAAAAAGTAACCAACATTATCAGTATCAGTAAAGATATTGCATACAGTGGAATTTGTAACTCTGTCAGAGTCAATCAACATATTCTCTGTTCATCCAATATTAATGACCTGAAAGCAGGTACAGAGGAGTATATCTATGAAATGAACAAAAACCATGAGCTGGAAAAAATTTGCTCTAAATTGGCATTAACGCCAAAACTTTTCAATTTATCTGAATATATGAAGAGCGGCGCCCTGCTTTCCTGCATGGTTATGCATTTAAATAGATATTCTTATAAAATACAAGTAATTTAAAAATTGCGATAAGTCATTCAATAATATTGATCACATAATTTCACTCAAAATTATTGAGTTGGTTGCAATATAAAGTGTATTTTATTGTCATAGGATGAATATATTCCAAGGATGGAGTTAGTCGCTTTTTTGTAGGATGATAAGTTTTAACATGTTGTCTATACTAGTTAGATTGGTAACTTAACAGTGATCAGTATATGAAATATATTATATTCCTTTATTCTTTTATACGTAAACAAAAAGCAGCATTGGTGCTGGCTATTGTTTTTACGGTAGTGGCTGCTTTAGCGGAGGTCTTATTTCCATTTCTGGTTCAGGAGTTGGTCAATACTTTATTGAAGGATAAGTTAATTCTTTCTTTCTCCTTTAATGAATTAATTGCTTCTCTAATCGCAGTGTCACTATTGATTGTCATCAGTCACGCTATTATTATTTGGATGCAAACAATTAACGCATCAGAATTGAGTTACAATATGAGGAAATCTCTCGTCGATTCTTTCCTCTCTTTTCCCTATCATATCACCAGAAAATTTCATTCAGCGAATCTGGCATTCAGAATAAAAAATGACACTTACCTTGTATCAGATAGAATTAGAGATTTATATAGCGAATTTCTCTATGATACGTTATCCATCATCGGCCCATTTATTGCGATGGCTCTGATTGATATTAAATTGGCTGTTCTGGCATTTATGATGGTTTGTCTGATGACTTTAATCAGTAAACCAATTACTAACCGAGTGGCTGTTTATGAAAGAATTCTGCAAATTTATAACTCACGATTAACCGGTGTCATCCAAGAGTCTCTTTCTTGGATCAAATCTGTCAAGATTTTCAATTCTGAAGAATCAGAGAAAAAGAGAATTAATAATGCTAATACTAAAGTGAAAAATGTTGAGAGGATCACCGGGCTGTTTATGTCCCTATCTATTCCTCTTGGTTTTTTTGCACAGTTAGCGTCGACAATTGCCGTGCTTTGGTATGGTGGTTTGCTATTGATGGATGGAACGATAAACCTTGGTAACTTTGTTGCTGCATTTACCTATGAACAATTAATGTCTGATTCCATTAAGAGATACAGTAATCATTTAAATAAATTTGCTTCACTCAAATCGTTGTTGGACAGGGTTTTCGAATTATTGGGCGCTTATCAGCCAAATAATCGTAAACAGAGTAAACCAGTGGAAAATGGTAGTGCTAATGCTATTGATATCAACGTCAAGAAATTTTCCTATAACGACAGAGATACTTTATTCAGAGATATGAATATCTCTATACAAAAAGGAGAACGAGTTCTTATCGTCGGTGATAACGGTCAAGGTAAAAGTACAATATTCGATATCGTGACTGGCTTAACACCACTAAACGAAGGCTATGTTTCAATTTTTGGTGAGGTTCTGGATAATCCCGATTCTCAGCGTTGGTTGCAAAAATTTGGTGTGATGTCACAACAGACTCAGATTATAAAAGGCACGTTATACGATAATCTGCACATTGCCAATACAGAATCAACCAGGGAAGAGATGATTTCTGCGTTGATTAAAGCGGGTGGTAGTGAACTGTTGGACAAATTGAAGGATGGGCTAGATTCATACATTGACGAAAAAGGTTCTTCCTTGTCGGGCGGTGAAAGGCAGATTATTGGGTTAGCGCGTTTGTACCTTAAGACGCCAGAAATACTGCTATTTGATGAACCTACTACCTATCTGGATAATAGTAAAATAAACAGCTTTGCCGAGTCATTGAACAATATCGTTCGTGGTAAAACTGTGCTCATGATAAGCCATGATCCACGGGTATTTAGACTGGCTGAACGAGTTATCCGAATCGACAAAGGAAAAATAGCATTTGATGGCCCCCTACAGGAATATATGGGACAGGCAAGAACAAACTAAATACTGATCTTTCCAGGCCCGCCTTTGGCGGGCCATTATCTTAAGATATTCATTCAAAGCAAATTCCCCGATTTCAATTCTAAATTTTTTAAATCACAGCCAAATAATTAATTAAAAAAAACAATGAATTGGCAATAAATCCATAATTTCACCTTGACTAATGAGATACAACTTTTTCTACTAATATGGACATTACGATAATAAATTGCAGATAAGAGGATAGTTATGATTGTTTTTGTGACAGGCGCAACGTCTGGTTTTGGTGAGGCAATTGCAAGAAAATTTATCAAACATGGCTCCATCGTTATTGCAACAGGACGCCGTAAGGATAGATTAGATCAGTTGAAAAATGAATTGGGTGAGAACTTCCACCCCATCCAACTTGACGTGAGAAATCGCACTGCAATCGAGCAAACCGTTCAACAACTCTCAGATAGCCTACGTAATGTAGACGTTCTTGTGAATAATGCAGGACTTGCGTTAGGGTTAGAACCCGCTCACCAAGCTAACCCTGATGACTGGGAAACAATGATTGATACCAATACGAAAGGACTAGTGAACATGACGCGGGCTTTGTTGCCTAATATGGTACAAGCCAATCATGGCCACATTATTAATATTGGTTCCACCGCAGCAAATTGGCCTTATGCCGGGGGCAACGTATATGGTGCTACTAAAGCCTTTGTCAAACAATTTAGTTTAGGATTGAGAGCTGACTTACATGGAAAGAATATCCGAGTCACTGATATTGAACCTGGTCTGGTTGAAGGAACTGAATTTTCTCATGTTCGTTTTAAAGGCAATCAGGAAAAAGTTGACAAAACTTATGCAGGTGCCGATGCATTGACGGCGGATGATATTGCAGAAGCGGTATTTTGGGTTGCTAACTTACCTTCTCGCGTCAATATTAATACATTGGAAATGATGCCAGTTTGTCAGTCATTCGCGGGTTTAAGCGTTTATAGGGATTAATAGTTTTTTGGCAGTTTCGTTAAATGGCTTAGTCTTATAGTTTAAGTAACATAGTAAAAGAGGTTCAAAAATGAACGTTCGTTCTTTGATTGTTAAAAGTGTTTCTGCTATTGCTCTGGTATTTTCTCTCTTTTGGCAGACGTCCGCATTCTCTACGCCATGTACGTCAGAAAGCACGTGTGTAACCATCAATGGTGGAGAAACTTCCTTGAGCAAAGAAATGGCCCGTCAAAGCAAAGAAGAATGGAATGAACAGAAAAGATTGCGCTATAAGGCAGATATACGTAAAGAAAAAGAGTTTGATAAGTATGAAATGGAAGCTGATAATCGTGAAGCCTGTTTAAAAAGTGTCGATATTAATGCTTATTGGGAACCGAGCACAAAACGTTGTCTGGATATCAATACAGGTCGCCCGATTAAACCTTAATAAAATCAACACTGACATCAAGATAAGGAGATGATGGTGAAAAAGATCCTACTGACCGGAGCTTTGTTTTTTGCGTTTTCTTCCTTTACAGTACAAGCAGCTCAAGCTTCGCAAAAGAAAACATGTGAAAACTTGAAAGAAGAGATTGCGCAGAAGATCATTAAAAATGGTGTTTCAACAACGGATTTTAGACTTGACTTGGTTCCTAGTGATCAAGTTACTGAAAACAATACGACAAGTGGAAAGGTTGTTGGTCATTGTGATTATGGTAAACAAAAAATAGTCTATGTCCGTCTTTCTCATGATAAGAAAGGTCAAGAGTAGTATTCTTTCTGACTTTCGGAAAAGGGAGCGAAATCTGCTCCCTTTTTATTTCTCTTTTTAATCATCAAATGCCGATATCGCAGCAATATCCAGATAGCAAGACAAGTCGCGTTCTTCGGGCCTTAAAAGATAAGGTATTTCCCCCAGCTGTGGAGCTGGTATGTGACGCCGTAACCTTTCCAATACCTTGGCGTAGTGTGCTAATCCTGGATTGATACGATTAGCAATCCAGCCAATCAGGGGGATACCCTCATTCATGATAGATTGTGCCGTTAGAATAGCATGGCTGACACAACCAGCCTGAATACCAACGACCAAAATGACGGGGAGTTTCTCTTGCACTACCCAATCAGAATAAAACGTTTCATCTTCCAGCAACATACGCCAACCACCGTTACCTTCAATGATGACGCGATCTGCTTTATAGCCTAAATTTCTTAGACCTTTTGTCATTTGAGTAAAATCAGCACGATTTTCTTCTTTATAATTGTTTTCCCAAACAACAGGATTGATTTCTTCATAATCCACTTGTACCGGTGAAGATTTATGTATGATTAAGGCATCACGATTACGTATTCCCTCCGGAGTTTCATGTTTTTCTGTCGCAATAGGTTTATATCCTACTGCGGTTGTTCCTTCACGATTAAAGACTTGCAATAATGCGCGGGTAACAACTGTTTTACCGATGTTGGTATCCGTGCCTGTAACAAATACGCGCGTTAACATAAATTCATTTTTCCGTAATAACAGAATAGATTGACCGGTTACTTACTCTCTTTAACGAGCAAGGTTAGAGTGTAGAAGATGTGTTTAAGATAGGGGTTGCGTTAGCTCAATGTTTTGTGTGATGGGTGTTATCCGTGCTACCACTTCAAACTTCAACTTCAAACTTCATCCACAATGTTTGAAATCAGGAGATGAGTTAACCGATCTGCCGCCGCACTGTTATTGTAATTTTTATGTTTAACCAACCAAACTTCGGAGTAGGCAGGATTGTTGGCTAAAGGCAGATATTGCACCCCATCCAGTTTCATTCGGGTAAACGACTCCGTAATAATGCTTACTCCTAATCCCGCAGCGACTAATCCTAATATCGTCATGGCTTCCCCCGCCTCCTGAGAAATCGTTGGAACCACTCCCACATTAGCCAATAAGGAAATAATTTCATCATACAATGCCGTTCCTACATCACGCTCAAAAAACACCAGTGGATAATCAGATAGCATTTCCAAATTCACACCTTCACTAGCGTACTTCAGCAAAGGATGATCATCGTATACGGCCAACATAAAGCGCTCGCGGAAGAGTAACTGATGCTCCAGGTTATCGGGCAATGACGTATTACGCATAATCCCTATATCGATTCTGCCTGTCTGCAAAGGCGCGATTTGCTGTTTGGTATTCATTTGATGCATATGGATGGCAACATCAGGATAACGTTCCCGGAATTGACGTAAACTCAGTGTTACTTTTTGCATAAAAGGTGTGGTGGATGTAAAGCCAATTGATATCTCCCCTAACTCCCCTTGCTGCATTCTGGCAGCTTTGGTTGCTGCCGCATCAACTTGGGAAATGATTTGATAGGCTTCCTGAAGAAACATATGTCCAGCAGGTGTTAAATTAACATTCCTGTTATTACGTACCAGTAACTGGGCATTTATATTCGCTTCCAGCGCTTGGATCTGCTGGCTTAATGGGGGTTGTGAAATATTTAATCGTTCTGCTGCACGTCCAAAATGCAGCTCTTCTGCCACAGCAATAAAGTAACGCAGATGTCTGAGTTCAATATGAGTAGTCATTATTTATGATCCTATTGATACTTTAAAAGTATCATTCTGAATGATTAATATATTAGACAAAATATTCATGAATTTCTATCCTTGATCTACATCAAGTAATTAACGTTTGTTTTACATAGATAAGGAAGTAGCGTGAATACAATCCAAAGCGTCAGTGAAAAATCAGCTGTCTCTGGCGTCGAAAGAGATGTTGAAAACACGATTAATCAAGGATACAAAAGTAAACAGCCTTACATTCAACGTGAAGATGCTGTATACCTGCGGGTCACTCTCTCGTTCTTTGCCGTAGGGCTGGCAACATTCGCATTACTCTATTTTGTTCAACCCATTTTGCCAATTTTGTCAGATGAATTTGACATCTCGCCGGCCAATAGTAGTTTGGCTTTATCCCTTTCCACCGGAATGTTATCCCTCGGTCTATTAATAACCGGTCCTTTATCCGATGCCCTTGGCCGTAAACATGTCATGGTAGTATCACTTATTGCCGCCGCCATTTTTACTCTCTTAAGCTCTGTCGTAACTAGTTGGCACGGGATTTTGTTTATGCGCGCACTAGTGGGTTTATCATTAAGTGGTGTTGCCGCTGTTGCGATGACTTATTTAAGTGAAGAGATCCATCCCAGTTATGTAGCCTTATCTATCGGTCTCTATATCAGTGGTAATTCAATCGGGGGTATGAGTGGACGTTTGATTACTGGTGTGATTGCTGATCACTATTCATGGCGGATTGCCGTTATCTTACTTGGTACATTTGCTTTAATCTCCGCTATTGCATTTTGGAAGATGTTACCGGAATCCAGGCACTTTAAATCCAGCTCATTAAAACCTAAATCATTACTTATCAATTTGAAGCTACATCTCCGTGATCAAGGTCTTCCCCTGCTATTTGCCGAAGCTTTTTTGCTTATGGGAAGTTTTGTCACTATGTTTAACTATATTGGTTATCGATTGTTAGAAGCACCTTATCATTTAAACCAGACCATTGTTGGTTTGTTATCTGTCGTCTACTTAACAGGAACTTACAGCGCAACTAAAGCCGGTGGATTAATAAGCAAGCATGGAAGAGGAAAAGTCTTGTTAGCCGCTATTGGTATGATGCTAATTGGTTGCTTAATCACCCTATTTTCTCCTGTCTGGGCAGTAATACTGGGAGTGATGATATTGACAACAGGCTTCTTTGCCGCTCATGCCGTTGCTAGTGGATGGATAGGACAAAGAGCCAAGCGCGCCAAAGCACAAGCTTCATCGCTCTATTTATTCTGTTATTACTCTGGCTCCAGTATTGCTGGAACATTAGGTGGAGTATTCTGGTTCTATTTTGCATGGAACGGCGTTGTTGCATTCATTTCATTATTAATGATAATTGCTATTTATTTAGGCTTAAAACTCAATAAATTACCAAAATAATAAAATATAGCTGCCGACATCAATTTTATTTAAATAATAAATGTCGGCTTTTTTAACAAAATATTTAAAATAATCTGAATTATTCATTGTTTATCTGATACCTGAAATATTATTAATAATAGGATTCAATCGGTAGCACTAAAACTTTTGTTAAATATCCATCAATAATTTCAATGCATCCTTCTTTTTTTAGAGAAAATAACATTCGTTGTATACAACTGCGTGAAAGTGTGCATCTTTGTTCTATATATTTAATTGCCGTAATATTTTCTCTGAATTCTGTCGGTAAGGTCATCAGGTGAGATAACAAACTACACACGACTTCCTTATTGCCATGACGGAAAAGGCTAATATCTCTGGCATATAAGAAAGATATTTTATAGGAAATTATTCTCATCCACTCTCTATAGAGGTCATGCTTCTTTATGGCATTCAATGCACTAACCCGAGGAATTTGATAAATTTTACAACTTTCCCCCAGCTCAATGGAATAATAGATTTCTGCTCCAGAATAGAAAGATAAACCAATAATATAGGGTGAAAAAAATGTAGCAATGATTAAATTGTCGTTGATTCTGCGCATATTGATATATCCTTGCTCTAATAAAAAAAACTTAGCAAATTCACTGTCTATTTTAATCGCTTTTTCTTGTGTTGATAAATCAGCAGTGATCAAGTCAGAGTATGGTAACAATGCATCGATCACTTTCTTAAAGGAATTTATTGGTTTAATTAGTCTTTTCATATTTAATGACCCTGGTGTATGCCCCACTCTGTCAATCATTTAATTTTCAATTAACGTGTTATTGTGTTTTTAACACAATGTTAAATTATTTCGCAATAGGTGTTTTCTTTTTTAGTTGGCTTTTGGGATGGTAAGTTGTAGATTGTTTTTGGTTTGTTTTATACTAAAAGTATGTTGTAACTAAATAAATTGCGTATACTTGAGAATAATCATGAATAAATATTTTTCAATAGAATCACTCACAACTTGCTTTAAAAAACAAGAAGAAAAGCTCTCTGAACTGGTGGAGTTGTTAATGTGTTATCGGCTTCTTGATGCACGGGTATTTGAATTACCAAAAATTGAAAAAGGTGAAGAACATGAACAAATAACCGAAATTATGGTCAATCAGCTACAGGGAAATGAAGCGCTCAATGTAGGTTTACACTTCTATCAGAAACTATTCATACACCATAATAATCCTAATGTCAGCAGTAAAGCGGCGAGCCGCCTGCCAGGTGCCTTGTGTTTTGCTGTTAACCACCAGCAATATAAAGAAGCAATGGAAGTCATTAATGAAGTCAACCAATTAAAAATAGAGTTAGAAAATATCGTTACCAAAGAATCAGGTATCAGCAAAGAACAACGATTTGAATTTGTTCATGATCATTTGCGTGGTCTTATTACCCTGAATGCCTATCGCACTATCACCCCTCTATTAAACCCTGATTCCATTAATTTTGGGTGGGCTAATAAGAACATCATTAATAAAATCACCAAACAACAAATTTTGGAAAGGCTGGAGAAAAGCTACAATGCGGGCAGAGCAGTCCCACCCTACTCCAGTGATCAATGGGCAGCATTGGTGGCATTGGAGATTACAGATATTAAAAAATTACCCGATGATGTGGTATTGAAAATCAAACGACCAGTCAAAGTGCAACCTATTACCCGTGTATGGTATTCAGAGATACAAAAGCAAGTCCAGTATGCCTGCCCGGTTCCTGTAATTGTTTTCTACACAGAGGATGGTGAAATCAAACCTAAAATCGGCACCTTGTCCAACTACAATGCCAACGCAATTAAACATAAGTATAAGCCCAAAGCGAAGCCACTTGAGTTGGTCATTCCCCGCTTACATCTCTACAAAGAACGCTGAGAAATAAAAAACCGGAGCAAATGCTCTCCGGTTTTTTCATTTTTGCTTATATAGCAAGTTTACTTCATGCTGCCAACCATATCTTCTGGACGAACCCACGCATCAAATTCAGCTTCCGTTAAATATCCTAACTGGAGTGCTGACTGCTTCAGCGTCAGGCCTTCTTTATGTGCTTTTTTAGCAATTTCAGCCGCTTTATCGTAACCAATATGAGTATTTAATGCGGTTACCAGCATCAGTGATTCATTCAACAATTGGGTGATGCGATCACGATTAGGTTCAATACCAATAGCACAATGCTCATTGAAACTACGCATACCATCCGCCAGCAAGCGTACAGATTGCAAGAAGTTATGGATAACCATTGGGCGGAATACGTTTAATTCAAAGTTACCAGACGAACCACCAATGTTGATTGCCACATCGTTACCCATCACTTGAGCACATAACATGGTCATCGCTTCACACTGAGTTGGGTTCACTTTGCCTGGCATGATGGAGCTGCCTGGCTCATTTTCAGGAATGGAAATCTCACCAATACCACAGCGAGGGCCAGAGGCCAACCAACGAACATCGTTAGCAATCTTCATTAATGATGCAGCCAAACCTTTCAATGCACCGTGTGAGTGAACCAGCGCGTCACAAGTTGCCAGGGCTTCAAATTTATTTGGCGAAGTGACGAAAGGATGGCCGGATAATTCAGCAATTCTCTGCGCAACACGAACGGCATACTCAGGATGTGTATTCAGTCCCGTTCCTACCGCAGTACCTCCCAAAGCCAGTTCACACACATGAGGAATACTCTCTTCAATGTGCTTCAAGTTATGTGTCAACATGGCGGCCCAGCCGGAAATTTCCTGACCTAAGGTTAATGGAGTTGCATCTTGTAAGTGAGTACGGCCAATTTTTACAATGCCTTTAAATGCTTCCGCTTTATCTGCCAGGGTTTTTTGTAGTACTTTTAACTCTGGTAACAAATGTTCACGTAATGCAGTCACTGCTGCAACATGCATGGCCGTTGGAAAAACGTCATTAGAGCTTTGGCTCTTGTTAACATCATCATTAGGATGAATCAGACGCTCATTGCCCCTTTTACCACCAAGGATCTCACTACCACGGTTCGCCAACACTTCATTCATATTCATGTTGCTTTGAGTTCCCGAACCGGTCTGCCAGATAGCAAGAGGGAATTCTGTTGGGTGTTTGCCTTCCAACACCTCTTTCGCCGCAGCGATGACTGCTTCGCCACGTTCTTTAGGCAGAAGGCCCAGATCCATATTGACGCTAGCCGCAGCTTGTTTAGTCAATGCAAGCGCATGAATCAATGCAACAGGCATTTTTTCCTGAGAAATACGGAAATGCTCCAGTGAACGCTGAGTTTGCGCCCCCCATAATTGGTCAGCAGGTACTTCGATAGGTCCCATTGAGTCTTTTTCAATGCGAGTGGCTGCCATTACTATCTCCTTAGCACACAGAATAATTGAATACGCCGGAACAAACTTTGCGGATAAATTAGTCGGCATTCGCGTATCATGCCATAAAGTTATTATCGATAATGCGACCTAACCGTGTTTATTGTATTGTTGTCATATAAATAAGTTACTTTTTATTATAGGAAATTCCGCCATGCTGAAAATGACCAACAAAATCCAACATTATGACTGGGGAAGTAAAACCGCTCTGACGGATATTTATGGTATCGAGAACTCGGATAATCAGCCAATGGCAGAATTATGGATGGGAGCACATCCAAAATGTAGTTCGCTGGTAACAGACCCTCAAACGGGTGAAATGAGCGCCTTGAGTACGTTGATCGACCAAGAACCAGAGAAATACCTTGGAGGAAAAGTAGCCCGGCAATTCCAACGCTTGCCTTTCTTGTTCAAAGTATTGTGTGCAGCTCAACCACTGTCTATTCAAGTGCATCCTGATAAGACATCCGCAGAAATAGGTTTTGCCAAAGAAAATGCCCAAGGGATACCGTTAGACTCAGCACAACGCAACTACAAAGATGATAATCATAAACCTGAATTGGTCTATGCGCTGACCTCGTTCAAGGCCATGAATGCTTTTAGACCTTTATCTGAGATCGCACAATTACTGGATCATGTTTCTGCCGCGCATCCAGATATTCAGGCATTCCTCCAGCAACCGACTGAACAAAATCTGTCGTTTCTGTTTTCACAGTTATTGAATATGCAAGGCGAACAAAAACAGTTGGCGATGGCTGTCTTAAAGTCAGCATTAAACTGTCATCAGGGCGAACCGTGGGATACCATCAAACAAATAACCTTCTTCTATCCCGATGATAATGGACTGTTTACACCACTCCTGCTCAATGTCGTTGAACTCGAACCCGGCCAGGCGATGTTTTTATATGCCCGTACTCCCCATGCCTATCTTGATGGCGTCGCCTTGGAGGTTATGGCCAATTCTGACAATGTGTTGCGTGCCGGTTTAACCAGTAAGCATATTGATGTCCCTGAATTAATGGCTAATCTGGATTTTATTCCAAAAGCTGCCGATACTTTGCTAACCGAACCAAGGCAAGAAAAAGAGGCGCTGAATTATCCTGTTCCTGTTAATGATTTTTGTTTTTCTGTTTATTCTGTTTCAGAACAACCAATCTCATTGGAAAATGATTCAGCATCGGTTCTATTTTGTGTTGAAGGGCAAGCAGTTATCAGCACTGATAAGCAGCAGTTAAAATTACTCTCAGGTGAATCAATCTTCTTACCTGCTATTGAAAAAGCCGTCACTGTTTATGGTCAGGGGAGAATAGCCAGAGTATCTAATTAATTTTATTATATTCATATGGTTATGATTGATTTTATTGGTTATTAATCATATTTTTCAGTGAATTTTGACATAAATACAAAACGCATAACGCGTTAAAAGGATGGAATTTCCACATGAAAAAATCGTTAGTTGCAGTAAGCGTTGTTGTTGCTATGGGTGCGGTATGGACAGGGACATCATGGTATACAGGTAAGAAACTTGAAGACCGTTTAGATAGCTTCATAAAACAGGCAAACACTGAACTGGTGAAATCATTTCCTGAAAGTGGCATAGAATGGCAAGCAAAAGATTTCAAACGAGGGATTTTCAGCTCCGATGTCCGTTTGATCCTAAACATCAAGAATGGTGTAAAAAATGCCGATATTCCGCCAAATGAAGAAATCACTTTCAAATCGACAATTGATCATGGGCCATTTCCGATTTCTAACCTGAAGAAATTCAACCTGATACCCCAAATGGCCTCTGTCCACGCAGAACTGGAAAAAAATGATGCGTTGAAAAAACTATTTAATATCACAAATGAAAAATCATTGTTTAACTTAAATGCTAAAGTCAGTTATAGCCGTGCGCTCTCTGCTAACATTGAACTGGTCCCGATTAATCATACGGAAACGCCTGAAAATGGTGACCAACGGGTTCTGTCATTTTCAGGCGCAAAAATCAGTGCCGACGTTAATCATGATCTCAGTGAATTTTCCTTCACAGTCAAAAGTGATGAATTGTCTTTTAGTGATCCTACCAAAAAAGAAACAGTTTCACTTAAAGGTATTGATTTTAAAGGAGATAATAAAAAAGGTAAATTTGATATCTATACCGGAGATCAAAGCTACAGTATTGGCGAATTCAGTATGAATGGAATTCCTAATGAGCCAAATATCGCTCTTAAGGGAATGAAAGTGACATCCAATTTAGGTGAGGACAAGGACAATCTGAACATCAAAATCGTTTATAGCATTGATGGTGTAAAAATTGAGGATATCGAGTTTGGCTCTGGTAAGTTAGCCCTGGGTATGGAAAAACTCGATGGCCAGTCTGTACGTAAATTTACCCAAGCTTATAATGATGCGGCAGAAGCCGCCTTGACTACAGATAAAGCATCTTATGATGCAACTTCCCTGGCAGTACTCAGTAACTTACATCTCCTCCTGAATAACAATCCACAATTTAGCATTTCTCCTTTTAGCTGGAAAAACAGTAAAGGCGAGAGTTCAGTAGATTTCAACCTTTCCTTACAAAACATTCCTGAAGATAAAAGTGCATTGCAACTCATGGGACCGGAAGAGATAGTTCGTACCCTGGTCCAAGAGTTGTCCTTGCACATTAATGTACCGAAAGCCATGTTGATGGAATCTATTACGCAATCAGCGATGCTAGATGGTCAGGATAAAGCTGCCGCAGAAGCTCAGGCAGAACAACAAGTTAAAATGATGACTCAAAAAGGGGTTCAAAACAAAATTCTTACTGATAAAGACGGTATCATTGGTCTCAATTTTCACTACACCAATAATAAAGTTAAATTAAACGACAAAGAGTCCAGCTTACATCAATTCCTGCTTGATAATGGCCTTGCAGGGTCCTATGATGAAGCAGATGGTGAACAAAATCAGCATGATGATACCAAAGCTGAACTTCCTGTCGTTGAATAAGTGTACAGTTAACTCACCGTCATCTAAATAAATAACCAGAACCCGGCTTTCGGGTTCTCCCACAAGAAAGTACATGCTTAGGTTAAAAAAACCTCCTCAGCTAAGACATCGCTAACATTAAGATATCAATAGTGCTTTCACTTTCTTGCCAGTCAACACGTTGGCTGGCTTTTTTGTATATAAAATTTGATAAGAAGGATAAGAAAATGATTGACATACAGCTTCCACTGACCGATCTACACCGTCACCTCGACGGTAATATCCGTCCCGAAACCATTTTGGATCTTGCTCGTCAACATAATATCCCACTCCCAGCTTATGAGCTGGATGCATTACGTCCTCATGTCCAAATCATTGAAAATGAACCTAATCTTGTCAGTTTCCTGCAAAAATTGGACTGGGGTGTGACTGTACTTGCCGATTTAGAAGCTTGCCGCAGGGTTGCCGTTGAAAACGTTGAAGATGCGATCAATGCGGGTCTTGATTACGCTGAACTGCGTTTCTCCCCTTATTACATGGCTATGAAGCACCAACTTCCCGTTGAAGGTGTTGTGGAAGCAATCATCGAGGGTATTCATTCAGCAAGCCAGAAACATGATATTCAGATCCGTTTAATTGGTATTCTGAGTAGAACATTTGGGGGAAAAGCTTGCACCGAAGAACTCGCTGGACTTCTTGCTCATAAACAACATATCACCGCACTAGATCTGGCCGGTGATGAATTAGGATTCCCCGGCCATCTCTTTGAGCAACATTTTATCCAAGCGCGTGACGCAGGCTGGAATATTAGCGTACATGCAGGTGAAGCCGCAGGTGCGGAAAGCATCTGGCACGCTATTCGTGAATTGGGGGCAACCCGCATTGGCCACGGTGTCAAAGCAATCACTGATCCAGCCCTAATGGATTATTTGGTTGAATATGGCATCGGTATTGAATCCTGCCTGACATCAAACCTGCAAACCAGCACAGTCAGTTCTTTGCAAGCTCACCCGCTGAAACAATTTCTTGAGCACGGGATCTTGGCATCAATTAATACCGATGATCCGGCAGTAGAAGGCATTGAAATTCGTCATGAGTATAACGTTGCTGCGCCAGCAGCGGGGCTGTATCCAGCGCTGATCCGACAGGCGCAGATTAATGGTCTGGCAACTGCATTCCTTAGTGAAGCAGAAAAACAGGCACTGAAAGAAAAAGCCGCCAACCGCTAAGAAACATTATTTATGCTAAATTGTTCCAAAGGCAGAAAACTACTCTGCCTTTTTTGTTTTTAGGCGCTGCGCATAACGCTGTGCAAGAACAGCACAAACCATTAATTGGATCTGATGGAAAATCATCAGCGGTAACAGCATCACACCTACCATTGGCGCGGGAAATAATACATTTGCCATTGGCACACCATTCGCCAGGCTCTTCTTCGAACCACAAAACACAATAGTGATTTCGTCATCTTTACTAAACCCCAGCAGACGCGAGCTATATACGTTAATTATTAGTACGATAGCCAATAAAACACAGCAAACGATCCCAATCATAAGCAGTGAATAAGTATCGATTTTATGCCAAATACCTTCCACCACCGCCTCACTAAATGCAACATAAACCACCAGCAAGATAGAAGAACGATCGGTCATATTGACCCATTTTTTATGTTTTTCCACCCAACCGGCAATCAGAGGACGCGATAAGTGTCCAACAATAAAAGGCACCATCAACTGTAAGATGATATCTTTTATCGCTTGCCAGGTATCAGTTTGGGCAGCGCCCTCATGAGCCTGGATCAAAAAACCAACTAATAATGGGGACAGGAATACGCCTAATAAACTTGAGGCGGAAGCACTGCATACCGCCGCAGCAACATTTCCCCCGGCAACAGAGGTAAAAGCGATAGCCGATTGTACCGTGGCAGGTAAAGCACAAAGATAAAGAAAGCCCATATAAACCGTTGGTGACATCCACTCTGGCACGATGAAACTTAACCCCATTCCCAATATGGGAAACAAAATAAAAGTGCTAGTGAAAATCACCAAGTGCAACCGCCAATGCCCTATTCCTGCCAAAATGGCATTACGGGATAACTTCGCTCCATGCATAAAAAATAACAACGCAATAGCGGCCGTTGTTAAGTACTGAAACCACTTTTTCGCTTCACCTTCACAAGGAAAAAACGATGCAATGATGACCACCGCAATCAATATAACTAAAAAAGGATCAATTCTTAATTTTTGCAACACGTTCATCAATATAAGCCCCCTTGCCCCACCTGCCATTGTTTAATTAATCAATTAAGATTGTGCGCTGTTCTTTTGCCGATTTTTCACCGGCTTCAATAAGCTTCATAATCAAAATAGCTTCGCTAGCAGTCACTGGGTTCGGTTTTCCAAACAAAATCGCATCACGAATAGCGGCATAATAAGCACCATAATTGCCAGGTACAGTAGGAACAACTTTCGTAACCAAGTTATCATCTTGTGACAACGTCACATAACCATCCCGTGCGTCGTATCCCCAGTCTGCCCGTGGTAGTCTTTCCCCCGCCTTTAAACGCTCTTCCTGAGTATCCAACCCATACTTAGTATAACTGCCAGCCATACCATGCAATGTATAAATAGGTGATTCTGCCGCTGCGAGCATCGTTGCATGTAATACAACTTTCAAATCAGGATAGGTAAGTTGGGCATGAAAATAATCCGCCGTCTCTGCATTCGGACGCATCATGCCCAAATCTGTTGTGATGGCTTGTGGTTTGCCAAAAAGTTGAACGGCCTGATCCAGTAAATGGGGAGCTAAATCATACCAAATACCACTACCGGCTCCGGCAGCTTCACGCCAGCGCTGACGAACAACGGGACGGTAACGATCAAAATGGGTTTCATAATATTTTAGTGTTCCCAATTTATTTTCTTTAATAATTGATTTCACCGTCAGAAAACCAGAGTCCCAGCGGCGATTATGAAATACAGATAGCAATAAATTGGCTTCTTCCGCTTGCTTTTTCAATGCTTGAGCTTGTTCTACCGTAATGGTAAAAGGCTTATCAACGATGACATGTTTACCTGCCGCCAATGCCTGTTGTGCCAATGGGTAATGAGTATCATTTGGAGTTGGGATCACAATAAGGTCAATGTTGGGATCACGGAAGAGTTCCTCCGGTGAAGAAACGACCGATATTGCTGGCCAGTCTTTTTTAACTTTATCTGCATCACTGCTGGAAATAGCAACGCATTCAATATTGAATGTTCCTGCAATCAATGGCGCATGGAACGTTTTACTTGCATAACCATAACCTACCAACCCAACTTTTAAAAAATCACTCATAGCTGCCTCTAAAAAATGATCGTAATATCGTAAATCAGGCATCAGAAAGTATCACCACCTCTCACACGTTAGCAAATCCTGATTCCAGTATTACGCTCTTTTTCCTATAATCATTTTCCTAATATCCAAAACACTCATGATGGAGTGAAAACCTCTTATGTATCAGTCCAATGATTATTATCGTATTAATGGCTGGTTATTAGCACCTGCGGCATATCTAATCATGACATTAATTGCTGCCGGTCTGATGTTACTGTTATATATAATGACGTTTATCCATAAAAATGAAGCTATTCATCAAATAGGGGGGAGTTTTACTGCGTTGTGGTATGCCTCAGTATTAACCACGACAATGATGTGGTGTTTTACTGTATGGGTATTGAAACTCCTTTTTATTCGTTCAAAACGATTCCCACGAATTTTTATTATGTGGCTGATGGTTTCCGTGCTGATAGCCATCAAAACTTTTGCCTTTTCTCCTATTTCTGATGAAATGGCAATACGCTCCCTATTATGGCCATTACTGGCTGCTGCCGTTTTCATTCCTTATATTAAACGCTCCCACCGGGTGAAAATGACTTTCACACAAGATCGATAACATACCCCACAATTGATTGTTATCATTGCCCCACTTCCCCACGTTCAGGTGGGGAATTTCTACTCAAACTATGTAAGCCGTGTTCCATTTTCCAATATCTTATTTTCAGGTATAGCAATGACTGAATACCTTTTGTTATTTATTGGCACAGTTTTGGTCAATAACTTTGTTTTAGTAAAATTTTTGGGTCTGTGCCCATTTATGGGTGTGTCCAAAAAACTCGAAACCGCCATCGGTATGGGGCTGGCCACAACTTTTGTTCTTACCCTAGCCTCTATTTGTTCATGGCTGGTAAACACATTCATTCTTGTCCCGCTTGACTTGGCTTATTTGCGAACTCTGAGCTTTATTCTCGTTATTGCGGTTGTCGTTCAGTTTACTGAACTGGTCGTCCGCAAAACCAGCCCGACGCTTTATCGCTTGTTAGGAATTTTCTTGCCACTGATTACAACTAACTGTGCTGTCCTTGGTGTTGCATTACTGAATGTCAATCAATCCCACGATTTTTTACAATCTGCTGTCTATGGCTTCAGCGCTGCCGCAGGTTTTTCGCTCGTCATGGTGCTATTTGCCGGCATTCGGGAACGCCTGGCCGTTGCCAACATTCCTCTCCCATTTCGTGGTTCATCAATAGGGCTTATTACCGCAGGGTTAATGTCCCTCGCATTTATGGGATTTAGTGGTTTGGTGAAATTCTAATGATGTCATTATGGGTTGCTATCGGCGTGTTAAGCATACTCGGATTAGCTTTTGGCCTAATCCTTGGTTTTGCTGCTCGTCGTTTTAAAGTAGAAGAAGATCCGATTGTTGAAAATATCGACAATCTATTACCCCAGAGTCAATGTGGACAGTGTGGTTACCCTGGTTGTCGCCCCTATGCTGAAGCGGTTGCCAACAATAGTGAGATGATCAATAAATGCGCCCCCGGTGGAGAGCAAGTTATGATAAAAATCTCTGAATTACTGGGTGTTGATCCACAACCGTTGGATGGCGATGATAACGTTCAAAATCCAGCCAGAAAAGTGGCTTTCATTGATGAAGAAAATTGCATAGGCTGCACAAAGTGCATTCAGGCTTGCCCTGTAGATGCCATTATTGGTGCAAACCGTGCCATGCACACGGTTGTTGAAGATCTCTGCACAGGTTGTGACCTCTGTGTCGCACCTTGCCCGACAGATTGCATTACGATGATCCCCGTTGCTACTACTACCTCAAATTGGAAATGGGATTTAAACACCATCCCAATAAAAAATATTCCCGTGACACCCGAATCTACTTTGTTCACTTCTGTTAATCCTGTTGAGGTTAAAACCCATGTTTAATCTGCTCAACTTGCTTAACAAAAATAAAATCTGGGATTTTGCTGGTGGTATCCATCCACCAGAAATGAAGCTGCAATCCAGCCGTACCCCATTACGCCATGCACCATTGCCGGATGAATTAATCATCCCTTTACAGCAACATTTGGGACCAGAAGGCGAACTGCTGGTTAAAGCGGGTGATAATGTGCTGAAAGGCCAGGCTTTAACGTTTGGAATGGGCAGAACAGTACCTGTTCATGCTTCCACATCCGGGACAATTATTGCAATTGAGCCTTACGTTACAGCTCACCCTTCCGGGCTAAAAGAATTGTGTGTCCGGTTGCGTCCTGATGGTAAAGACCAGTGGGGAGAACGTAACCCAGTCGCTGATTACACCACGCTGGATGTCGATGAAATATTGCAACGCATTCAACAAGCCGGTATTGCTGGCTTAGGTGGTGCTGGTTTTCCTACCGAAACAAAACTTAAAGGTGGACGACACAATCTCAAGACGGTGATCATCAATGCGGCTGAGTGTGAACCCTATATCACCGCTGATGACCGTTTAATGCAGGAACATGCGCAAGAGGTTATTTCGGGTATCCGTATTTTGATACATTTGCTTAATCCAAAGCAGGTGTTGATCGGTATTGAAGATAACAAACCCGAAGCAATTAATGCCTTAAACGCAGCACTTAATGGTGATAAGTCCATTATTGTGCGCGTCATTCCAACAAAATATCCTTCTGGTGGTGCCAAACAACTGACCAAGATCCTGACCGGAAAAGAAGTACCTTCTGGCGGTCGTTCTTCTGACATCGGCGTTCTTATGCAAAACGTGGGAACAGTCGTGGCGATAAAGCGGGCTATTATTGATGGCGAGCCGTTAATCGAACGTGTAGTTACGCTAACAGGCGAAGCTGTCACTTCTCCCGGTAATTTCTGGACTCGCCTCGGCACCCCCGTTCACTTCCTGTTACAACAAGCCGGATTTAACCCAGGATCAGAACAAATGGTCATTATGGGTGGGCCATTAATGGGATTCACTTTGCCTGATTTGAATGTCCCCATCGTCAAAATCAGTAACTGTATTCTTGCACCTTCGGTACAAGAGATGGAACCCAAAGTCATTGAAGAAGCATGCATCCGCTGCGGCTTATGCGTTGAAGCATGCCCTGCTGGATTGTTGCCACAACAACTGTTTTGGTTCAGCCGTGGGCAAGAACATGAAAAGGCCAAAAATCACCATTTATTCGACTGTATTGAATGCGGCGCCTGTGCTTATGTGTGCCCAAGTAATATTTCCCTGGTTCAATACTACCGACAGGAAAAAGCTGAAATATGGGCGATAGAAGCAGAAGCACGCCGCTCTACTGAAGCTAAAATGCGTTTTGAAGCCAAACAGGCACGTATGGAACGGGAAAAATTGGCGCGTGAAGAACGTCATAAGAAAGCGGCGGTTCAAGTAAATAGCAGTGATAAAAGTGCTGTACAAGCCGCTCTTGCCCGTGCGAAAGAAAAACAGGGAAATACAGGCGAATCTGTCATTGTACAAGCAGGCCAATTACCTGACAATACGGCAGCAATTGCAGCACGTAAGGCCAGAAAAGACCAGTTGCGTACTCGTCAGGCAGAAAAACAAATTACTACAAGCTTAAATATAGAAAAAGATACATCAATATCGGTTGAAGGTAATGATCCTCGAAAAGCTGCCCTCGCGGCTGCAATAGCCAGGGCAAAAGCGAAAAAGGCAGCACAAAGTGGAGAGGTGGCAACGTCACCAGAGGAACCGCAAAAAAATAGCGCGGATGATAAGCAAGATCCACGTAAGGCAGCCGTTGCTGCGGCTATTGCGCGTGCTAAAGCCAAAAAAGCCGCTCAAAGCCAACCTGAATCGACTCTCCCCCAAACGGGTTCCGAAAAACCGGAAGAAACCGATCCCCGTAAAGCGGCTGTCGCGGCAGCTATTGCACGGGCCAAAGCCAAAAAAGCCGCTCAAGCTCAAGAAAAAGTTACAACAGAATAGTGAAATTTATCGATGAAATTTAGGCCAGTAAAAACTGACAACAACCAACTAAAAGTCGCTAGTTCGCCTTTTACACATAATCAAAAAAGCACCAGCCAGATCATGCTTTGGGTGGTTTTAGCTGCCATACCCGGTATTGCTGTCCAGACCTGTTTCTTTGGCCCTGGAACCTTATTCCAGATCTTATTGGCTATCATTACCGCATTATTAGCTGAATCTGCTGCTATCGCATTAAAAAAACAACTAATACTGCCCTATCTCAAAGATAATTCTGCTTTAGTCACAGGATTGCTTTTAGGTATTAGCTTGCCACCATTAGCACCATGGTGGCTAATCGTGCTAGGCACCTTTTTTGCTATCATTATTGCTAAACATCTGTATGGCGGACTTGGGCAAAACCCGTTTAACCCTGCCATGATTGGCTATGTCGTTCTGTTGATCTCATTCCCTGTCCAAATGACCCGTTGGTTGCCCCCAGAATCTTTGCAGACATTCACTTTAACGCCATGGGATAGCTTGGTGGTCATTTTCACAGGACATACGCCAGATAGCTCTACTTTGTTACAACTGCAACAAGGTATTGATGGATTAAGTCAGGCAACACCGTTGGACAGTTTCAAAACTGGCAGGTTGACTCACAATATTGATGAAGTATTGCAACAACCTATATTACAAGGTGTTTTAGCCGGCATTGGCTGGCAATGGGTTAACGTGGCTTATTTGGTTGGCGGCCTGATTATGCTCAACCGAAAAATCATTAACTGGCAAATCCCAACGGCATTTATTTTGTCACTGGGTATTTGTGCATTGATGAGTTGGTTTTTTGATCCTACTCGTTATTCACCGCCTTTATTGCAACTCTTTTCCGGTGCAACCATGTTAGGCGCATTTTTTATTGCAACTGATCCCGTTAGCGCATCAACAACACCAAAAGGCCGTTTGATTTACGGAGCCATTATTGGTGGGCTTATTTGGATAATTCGAGTTTATGGTGGTTATCCTGATGCGGTTGCATTTGCGGTATTACTGGCAAACATATGTGTACCACTTATTGACCATTACACCCAGCCTCGTGCTTACGGCCATAAATAGGAAAAGAGAGTGTACTATGTTAGAAACTATGCGTCGTCACGGGATTACCCTTGCAATTTTCGCGGCTTGTACGACAGGGTTAACCGCCATTGTTTATTCATTAACAAAGGATCGGATCGCCGAACAGGCAGCTTTGCAGCATAAGGTATTATTGGATCAAGTTGTTCCTCCTGCTTTATACGACAATGATCTGCAAAATGAATGCTATCTAGTGACAAACAATGCATTAGGCAATGAACTACCTCACCGTCTTTACCTCGCCCGCAAAAAAGACGTTCCGGTCGCCGCTGCGTTAGAAAGTACGGCGCCTGATGGCTATTCAGGGGCGATTCAATTACTGGTTGGTGCCGATTTTTCCGGTAGCGTACTGGGGGTTCGTGTCACTGAACACCATGAAACACCGGGTTTGGGCGACAAAATTGAAACCAGAATTTCCAATTGGATCTATGCTTTCTCCGGCAAAAAAATCATGTCAAAGGATGATCACAATTGGGCAGTCAAAAAAGATGGTGGAGAGTTTGACCAATTTACCGGTGCAACCATTACACCACGTGCTGTTGTCAGTGCCGTTAAACGAACTACGCTTTATCTGGAAACAGTGCCAACGCAACTTTCTTCCCTGCCAACTTGTGAAGAGAAATAATTATGAATGAAGCTAAGAATCTATTTATTCAGGGACTATGGAAAAATAACTCCGCATTGGTGCAGCTTTTAGGGCTTTGCCCTTTATTGGCCGTTTCCTCCACGGCAACCAATGCTCTAGGATTAGGATTAGCGACAACACTGGTTTTAGTGAGTACCAATATGGCAGTGTCAGCCTTACGTCGCTGGGTTCCTCATGAAATCCGTATCCCAATTTATGTGATGATAATCGCGTCTGTCGTCAGCGCTGTCCAGATGTTAATCAATGCCTTTGCTTTCGGACTCTACGGATCATTAGGTATTTTTATTCCCCTGATTGTGACTAACTGTATCGTGATTGGTCGTGCTGAAGCCTACGCATCAAAGAATTCAATCTACCATTCGACGATTGATGGCCTTTCAATGGGGCTGGGAGCAACTTTCGCCTTATTCGTATTGGGTTCCATGCGAGAAATCTTGGGGAACGGGACGATTTTTGATGGTGCGGATTTATTGCTGGGTAGTTGGGCCAAATCACTGCGTATTGAAATAATTCATCTGGACTCCCCTTTCCTACTTGCCATCTTGCCACCGGGTGCTTTCATTGGGTTAGGTTTGATGCTGGCAGGAAAATATATCATCGATGAACGCATTAAAAATCGGACAGAAAATAAAGAACGCCGGTACCTGGAAAAAGGCTGTGGAAGCCATATCACAAGAGGCTGAAGTAACCAGATATGAATCAACAAAAACGGATTGAGATACTCACCCGTTTACGGGATAACAATCCACATCCAACTACTGAGCTGGTGTTTAATTCTCCATTTGAGTTGCTGATTTCTGTATTACTATCTGCGCAAGCTACAGATGTCAGCGTAAATAAAGCAACGGCAAAACTATACCCCGTAGCTAATACTCCGCAGGCGATCCTTGATTTGGGTGTTGATGGTTTAAAGGAGTATATAAAAACCATTGGGTTATATAACACTAAAGCTGAAAACGTGATCAAAACCTGCCGGATATTGCTGGAAAAACACCAAGGAGAAGTACCGGAAGATCGCATAGCGCTGGAAGCGTTGCCAGGTGTCGGTCGAAAAACGGCTAACGTTGTTTTAAATACCGCTTTTGGCTGGCCAACCATTGCCGTTGATACACATATTTTTCGTGTCAGCAATCGAACCCATTTTGCCCCAGGAAAGAATGTTGATGAAGTTGAGAAGAACTTATTGAAAGTTGTGCCAGCCGAATTCAAGGTTGATTGTCACCATTGGTTGATTCTGCATGGTCGCTATACTTGCATTGCTCGTAAACCGCGCTGTGGATCTTGTATTATTGAGGATCTTTGTGAATATACGGATAAAACCGAATAATAATAAAACCTTACCCTCTTAAATCTCTATTAGTCTGTCTCCTGGTTAATTCTTGCAGGAGACAGACCGGATAAACCATTTCGTTCCTTCCCCTTGTATGTAATTAAATTCGATGGCTAGCTACCATCGAATGAAACGGAGTGAGCTTGTCCCTCCCCTTAAGGTTAACACCTTGATTAATAGCAAAAGCCCTCCGTTTCCCCTTTCACGCCAGCATTAACATTGAACGGTTGCTAAGAGCGATGACTCTGTATGTACAAGGCTAATAGGCGTGATGGTTCAGTGGAAGGAGAAAACGTTATGTTTCAATTAGGTATTGACGTCAGTAAGAAAACCCTAGATTTGTGTCTGCTGCGCGAAGGTGTTAAAGGCAGAGTAAAAACCCGCAAACTTAAAAATGATCTGAATGCCGCTAATGTCGTCGTCATCTGGCTCAACAAACAACACTGCGAACTATCCGATGTCCATATCATTATGGAGTCCACCGGAGTTTATCATGAATCATCAGCCTATGGTCTTCACAACGCCGGAGCAAAGGTATCACTTGCTAATCCTCATCGCAGCAGAGAATTTGCCAGAGGTATGGATATTCTGACGAAAAATGACAGCGTGGATGCTTATATGTTGGCCTGCTACGGTGCGCTTAAAGAACCCGACCTGTGGGAACCCCCCCAGAGAATATCCGTTATCTCAGTGCACTTTTACGACGCCGGGATGCACTTGTTACAGACTGCACCCGTGAAAAAAACAGGCTGGAAAAATGCCATGCAACGGATACTCCCTCCGCCGTTTCTGAGTCCATTAAAAATATGCTTCAGAGTCTGATGGATGAGCTGGTTCATCTGGACAAACTTATCCAAGAGCACATTGAGCATTATCCTGAATTTAAAAAAGATTTTGACCTGCTGACATCAATAAAATCCGTAGGTTTTCAATTAGGTTTGAATATGTTGGTTGTACTGCGGAGCCATCGTTTCAAAACTGCAGAGCAGGTAGCGGCATTTTTAGGTGTTGTACCCATTGAAAAATGTTCAGAATACTTATTTTTTCAACTACTCAGGCAGCATCTTACTAAGAAAGAGTTATAAAGATAGTTTATCCCGCACAGGATCTGATAACATGGGTCGTAGCATGAATACCAAATTATCATGCCGCTCAAATCCTCTCTGTCAAACGTCAACACAACCTAATTTAAGGAAGTTAAGTATGAGAAAAATATCTCTGAAATTCCTTTTTACACTATTAGCTCTGGGCACTGTAACCATCGCTTATGCACAAAAAGACCAAGCTAGACCAAAAACAATTGGCTCAAAAAATATTGCATATGGAAAGAATTGTAGCTCTAATACCCCCTATAAAGGCTATGTTACTTCTGTTGCCGTTGGATATGGGGGCGCTAATAAGAGCGATACAAAAAATTGGATAAGTATTACACTTGTTGATAAAAATGGAAAAAATCCTGAGTGGTATTGGACAAAGGATGATGCTGATACGGATGCAGGAAAAGCGCTCCTCTCTACAGCACAATATGCCGCTTCCAGTGGGCAAAAGATTTATGCTGAATGCACTCCAGGAGGCGGCGGAGACCATGATGATATAAAAAGCCTATGGGTTGGACCGGATGCCCCGAGTCCGTAAATTAAATTTTATGTTGATAAAGATTATTATATAGAGCCTGTACATAGATTTGTTTAATTGCCCGATTTTGATATGTTTAATTAACCTTCAAAATAAGGTGTACTTATGGATAACAAACAATTACAGGCTCTTACGACTGAATTGGCCAAAAATCTTAAAACGCCGGATGATCTCAGTCAGATTTCCCGTTTTCTCAAAATAGACGGCGCTAAAAGCTTAAGTCCTTTGATAATATTACTGCTATGCACTAATAATACTGACATCAAAAAAAGAGAGGACACACATGAAATTATTTTTAAATATATTCATTACATTTTTTTTAGCCGCAAATTTTACTTCTCATGCTCTTGCGGATAACCCAACTCCTTTACCTTTTGATGGTAATGAAAATATATTCAATACCGTTATATTACAATTTGATAATAATAATGATCTTTATGATGTTACTAGAAATTATGGACCCACTCTTCGTTATCAGATTCCTGATGATTTAACGATAACATATTCTTATGATAGGCAAAGCTATAGAATACGATTAGCTCCTATTGTCGATCGTGCCGCTCGATATTGGGATCAACTTTTAGGCCCTTATGGTTTTCATATTTATCGTGCGGACACCGGTACCCCGTCAAATTTTATTATTAGTACAATGTCAATCGATCAGGCAGCAACTTTGGGCAGAGGGCTAGTTCCGCAGGCATTCACGCCACCCCCAAATTCGCAAGGATTAACTCATGCTCGTGAGCGGTTGCCATATCTTATCACGGGCCCAGGTATGTATATAACAGAAAGTCGTTCTATAGATGCTTCGCAACATGAATTCATTCGCCGGATTTTTGGGCCAGGAGATCTAGACAGGCACTTTGAAAGCCTGATATATCTGTTCATCCTTCATGAATTTGGTCATGCAGTGGGTTTGACTCATCCAGAAACAGTAACGGAGCGAATAAATGACTTATATGAGACTTTAGAAATGGGTTTTCTTGAGCCAGATGATTATGCCGATCCCGCAAGTCCCCTTCGCCAAGTAGGAGTCATCAGAGGACGTTATGATAGTGATGCACAAATAATGTTTCAAAGCGAAGAGGGGTATTTAGAAGCACTTCATTTACAGCATGGAGGCAGAAATATTACAACTGATGACTTTGTTCTTTCCAGAAATGAAAGAGAAATTATCACAAATTATATAGGGGGGTGTTCTTCTGCAAGATTGCGTAGATAAATTCCATTCGGTAATAAGACTTGTTTGTACCGAATCAGTTACCCTCAGGCAATCCAAATGACTCCAATTACAACTATGTTTTTATTAGATTAATATCTAAATACAATAAACCCTATGACAAATAATACTATTTTTAACCAGCGAAGTTAAACTATTAATTTATTAACAAAGGGGAGATCATGAAAAAAAATTAAACTTTTTTAGTCATTATTGCGAGCATCTATACCAATCCAACTTCAAGATGCGTGTTATATTTCCCCGCTGCGCGGGGAAATATAAAGCCTCGCGTCGTCTTGCGGATTGCAACTTGAAGTTTATCGAGTATATTTCTTCTTAGGAAATACAATGGCACATGCAGGACAACTAAAATGCACGGGAAATGATATTTCAGTAGATTATTATAAAAGCAATTATAATAATGATATATTAGCGGGAAAAAACATGTTGTCATTGACACAGTTTGCATTGGCTTCTGGTATAAAAGTTAAAGCATGTTGTGGCATTAATGGAACTGTAAGAGATTTATTTATAGGCCCTAATACGTGGAAATAACCCCCATATCAGGTATCAGGATACTTATTTCCAACCTCCAAGCTGACGGTCTTGATAGAGAGTTCTTATAAAGAATGATAAGCGACTCTTTGGTTTTTGACCGAACGTGCTGATTTAACAAACGGTGCTCTAGTGACCAGTATTTGAGTTCACCCGGTTCAAAATATCATCAATGCCCTGAAACGCCTGAATGACGGGCAACGGCATGTGTTATTTCGGTCGGATTGGATGCCCTTTCTGCATAACACAAGGGGACAATGAGTTCGCTTGACGTGTGTAATGGTAGTGAAGAGCATGAAATTAGTATTATGCTGGCACTTGTAAGTGGTGTTGTGGGAGACCTAACAGTATGTTGTAACTAAAATTATTTATGGGCCATGTAACGTTTCCAATATGGGTTAAATTGTAATAAAAACTAACGCGATGCTCGACTTT
>NZ_JBEBMB010000029.1:0-92468 GCF_040081915.1 Xenorhabdus sp. SGI240 | reverse complement strand
AGATCATTTATCCGATCAACTATATACTCATTAGTGAGAGGTTATATGCATTAACTAATGAATAGTCTTTTTGATGATGTAACAACAAAGACCATGCCCTAAATGGACATACTTCAATAACATAGCGATATTCGCCTAAATATGATGGATAAACTTCAAGGCCCTGTGGTTCACTATCAGGAAAATGGTAGCTTGGAAGAGGATTTTCTTCTTTCCATTTTTCGATAACTGGTATTTTATCAACCAATTCACCAATCTTTGCATAATGATACTTGCGGCCTGATTCCAAGCTCCCTTTAAAAACTGGTGAAATGGCTTTCATGGCTTCGGTAGAGCGAGTGTATTCACTGTTACGCTTCGTTCTCAGTGGGCGTTTTTCCATTTCATCGGCAAGTTCTTGCCCACTGAAAAATAAGCGTAAAGGAGAAGCCAATAATTGTTCTTCCTTGATCATTCCATTCCCATCTATTTTCCCTGTACGTGTAGTTTTGCTGTTTTTTAATGTATAAGGCATATTGGTTATGGGTTTATTATGTTCATCGACAAGCTGAATTTCTATCTTGTTCTTCAGCATATTCGGACAATTAGGACAATAAACTGAATTTGCATTACTCATAAATCTTTCTCCTGTTCTTTTTCTTGTTCCATCGCTAGCAGATAATCCTGACAGGATATTTTTTCAGCATGATGCCCTGCCTCAATTTTTTTCCGCAGCCATTGTTCAATCTGTTGTTCCAAACTGCCTTCAGGCTGATCCAATTGCCTCGCTATCTCTCCGTGGTTTTCCCATAAATCATTATAAAGTGAACTACTTAAGGCTTGCAGACCATAGGGAGAATGTAACCAGACTGCCAGCAAATGCTCACCCAACGTAAACGGAATTTCGCTGTTACCTTCTCTACACGCTTCGGGACGGCAAAACCTCATCGGTTGCGGCCTGTCTATCATCAGTTCTGTGACAGGCGACAACATCAGTGACCAGTCGCTGGGCGTAAAAGCCGGCACCAGTGTGCCCAATATCCGCGCATCCATCATGCGGAACAACATTGGTTCGCCATTCATCATTACCCATTGCCGCTGTTGCCAGTGTTTAATCTGTCCTTGCCACGGTGTATGGCTGCGGTAAGCCCAACCCCAACTGTTGTCACCCAGTTCATAGCGATCCAGCACTACCCCTATCTGAACTAATTGATTAGCCTTCGGTTGTACCAACCACGGACTCTGTTTCAACATATTGCGCATCGGGGTGCCGCTATACAGCCGAAATGCCTGCTCAATCCAGTCATTAAGGTAAAATGACTCTATCCTGGCATCCTGTTGCGCCAATTCTGCACAAGCTGGTTGCACCGGAAATTCAGTTGCCGGGAGTGCTTCCGCCATCGGGAGTTGCTCTACTTGTGAGAGTGGCGCTACTCCCTCCGGTAATTGCAGTGAAATCCCGCGCCCGCTGCCGCCTGCACCCTGCCCGACATTAATCGGTGAACAGAGAATGCCACCCGGTGTGACTTTCAGAAAACTGCCGCCCACTTTCAGCGTGATTTCTGCCGCCGCTTCCAGCACGACTTTGCCTCCGCTTTTCAGGTGGATTTCCTGCCCGCTGTCAATCACGGTGGCATCGCCGGTCTGGGTATGCTGGCTACCGGCAATCCGGTGCGAAACATCACCTTCGGTGGTGATTTTGCGTGAACCGGCGACCTGATGATGGTCATCGGCACGGATATCGTGGTAACGGTTGTTATCAATACGTTGTTTCTGGTCGTGTTTGATATGCCAGAGCACATCATTTTCAATCTGGGCGGTCAAATCTTTCTGGCCGTGGAAATAAATTTCCTCACTGCCTTTGGCATCTTCAAAACGCAGTTCGTTAAAGCTTTTGCCTTTAACGCTGTTCAACGATTCAATCGCATTCGTTGTGTAGATCACCTTGCGGATCTCGGCTGGGTAGGCGAAGAACGTCGACAGATGGTTCCAGTTAGACTGCCAGCTACGGCGGATTTTGGGGTAACGGGGATCCCAAGCCCGGCCAAAGGCTTCCAATGCCTGCAACGCCGCTTCTTCTGTTGGTGCCTGATAAATGGCTTTGAGGTCACGGGTAACCGCTTTGTCGTCTTTCCAGGCCACGAACCGCAGGCTGTTGCGTATCATATGCACAATGCACAGCTGGATACGGGTTTCGGGATAAACGGTGTTGATGGCATCCGGGAAGCCTTTCAGCCCATCGGCACAGGCAATGAGAATATCTTCCAGTCCCCGGTTCTTGAGATCGGTCAGCACGGACAGCCAGAATTTCGCCCTTTCATTTTCGGCCAGCCACATGCCCAGGAACTCCTTTTGGCCCTCAAGGTTGATCCCCAGTGTCAGGAACACCGATTTGTTGATGACCCGGCCATCATGACGAACCTTAATGACAATACAGTCAAGATAAACAATAGGATATAGCGCATCCAGTGGACGATTTTGTCACTCAGTAACTTGTTCCAGCACGGTGTCAGTGACCTTTGAGATGAGCGAGGGTGACACATCTGCGTCGTACATTTCTTTGAAGGCGGCGGCAATTTCCCGGGTCGTCATCCCCTTGGCATAGAACGCCAGAATCTGGTTGTCCATGGCGGTGATTCGGGTTTGGTGCTTCCGGATCAACTGGGGTTCAAACGCGCCCTCCCGATCACGGGGAATACGCAATTCCAAAGGGCCATCATTGCTCACGACCGTCTTTGATGAATAACCATTACGGGGGTTGGTGCCTGTTTTGGCGTTATTTTTCCCGTGGCCGAGTGTTCAGTCAGTTCAGCATTAAGGGCGGTTTCAACCGTTAATTTTTTGAGAAAACGGGAAAGCTGACTGAGATCATCAGGGGTTTTGAGATTTTTAGCCAATTCAGCCGCAAGAGCCTGTAACTGTTTGTCGTCCATAAGTGCACCTTCTTTTGAGGGTTAATTAAACATATCAAAATCGGGCAATTACACAAATCTACGTACAGGCTCTTGTAATCGATTAGTAAACATTTAAAAGATTTCTTTATCTTCGAGAACTGGTAAGGAATCAATAGCAGAGATCTTTTTTAGTTGTGTTAAATAGTCTGGATTATTATCTACTAACCAATTCAATACAGCATAATTACTAAGAAGCTTCTTAATGTGATTTATAATCACAGCTAACTTTAAATTATTTGTACCATAAATATTTTCTAATTGTTTAGTCTCCATTTCCATTGCAGCCATTTCTCGCTCCATTCTGGCAAAATTTTTTGCGATATCTTGCTTCTTAAGCTTGGAGTCTTTGGGGTTCTTAAGCATTTCATCAGGGGTTGTATGCAATAATGAAAGTGCAAATTTTCTACTAAAGTTATTTATATTTATCATCGTACATACCGCCTCATGCTGTCTTTCCGGCTTCATTTTCTTCAACACCTTGAATATAGCTTGAGGAACTATTTTGTCAGCTAATAAAGCTGTTGTTTCAGGGGTAATACCGTCAAGTAATTTAAATTTTGCTCTAAGAGACTTTATCGAAATATTTAGCGCAGTGCTTAATCTCTCTTCTGATACTCCAGCCTCAACAGCTTGTAATGCCATTCGGTGCTCCTGAATGACCGATAAACGGTTAACATACTTATTATAGCTATAAGATTCCTCATCTTCCGCTATTAAGCAGTATATTTTTTCAAGGCCTGCATCTTTTGATGCTTCAACTCTTAAATGTCCATCAAGTATAATCCTTTCAGAGTTTTCGTTAATGTAGATTACGATAGGTTCAATAACACCAATTATTTTTATAGTTGAAAGTATTTGTTTATATTTTACACTTATCTTAACGTTTAATGGCAATTCTTTACCGTATTTCAGTTCGCAAACATCCATTAATATACTTAGACTATTAAACTTAGGATTGTTCATTTTCCAGTCCTCGTTCAGGATTCACATTTTCGAGAATAAATGCAGGAACAGCATTTAAATTTTCAGAAACTAACACATCAGAAAACTCTTTATTTTGCAAAAGATTTACCATGATCTCTTTAACAACCATCAGACTTAACATCGTAAACTCAGACCTTGTATGGAGCATTTTATGTCTTTTCACATTATCTTGATAAAGCTCCCTCAACTCGTCAGGCGTAATCCGCTTCTTTTTTGCGGCCTTAACAAAAGCATTATTATCACTTCCTTTCCCTGAGGTTTCCCTCTGAGCTAAGATTTTTTTAATTATCGCTATTTGCTTTGAGTTAAGTTCACCAGAATTGAAACCCTCCAACAAAATATCTTGTATATCATTTCCTTTTGCTCTCGATATCTCAACAGCAAGGTAGAACGGTATTCTTCCAGATTCTACAGCAGCAAGTAGTTTATCCTCCCCATTCTCCTTTAATGAAACTATTGCACTTACCCAAGTTCGTGAACGCCCTATCTTTTGTCCTATTTCTAATTCGGTAAAACCTTTCTTTTTTAATTCTAATATACTATTGAGAAGCTCAGTTGCGCGGGGCTTTCTTCGTGCAATATTTTCAGCAAGACTCATGATATGCCCGTCTTCATGATCCACGGACTTTACTATTGCAGGGATTTGTTTCTCACCTAATATCTCATAAGCCTCAATTCTTCCTTGTCCACAAATTAAATCGTACATATACGTCTCACATGGGGAATCAGATAGTCTTACAGTTATTGGTTTTTTTAAGCCTATGTTTCTTATACTTTCAACAAGTTCATCATGAATAGATTTACTTCTGGAGCGTGAGTTAACAATCTTGATCTTAGATATAGCTATAAGCTTTATTTCTTCATATTCTTTCATCATAGTTCCTCTTAAATAATTTCACGTCTAAGAATCTGTAGAAAAGGATTCAAAGAATCAAACCTATAAAACTCTAACTGATAAGAATTTACATTTTCAAAAATTAACTGTCGCTCTAATACCTCTATTGAAGGGAATATATAGTAATCTTTCGTGTTTACGTTTTGACTATCAAGTCGAACAACAATACAAGCATCATAACTGTACTTACGTTCAAACCGTATCTTCCAACGCTTCTTAGTGGTATTCAGAAAACAACGTGAAATAACAACGGACATCTTAAATTCATCATTGATAGTAAATAATTTCGTTTCCTCATCATAATCAACATAACAACGCTGTTCTGTAATATCACGGATGAATTTTTCAATGAAGACGTGATATTTTTCTCTTAGTAATGAATTTATTCTCAAATAGTCATAATCATGTTTTGGTTTATAGTTAATTAATTGATAAGCCTGCAATAGGCCACCAAAACGCTTTCTATAAACAGATGAGGATGGGGTCTCATCGTCCTCATCTATAATGATACCGGAGAGCTTCCCTCTTGTTTTCAAAAGATCCGAGAGTTTACAAAGTAAATCCTCATTGCTAAGATGAATACTTCTATTACTAATAACCTCCTGTGCTTGTAAAAAGATCTCAGGAGAAATAATAGCCTCAAAAGCATTTTCACATCTTATCCATTCATGTTTTGGATTACGGATAAAACGTCGCTTTAATCGATAGGATGTTCGGTTATAAACATTATGACCAATATATTTTTCGTTAGTTAAAATCTCATGGATCTTTCCTCTGGTCCATTTCGTGCCTCGCTCTGCTGCTATCTCTCTCCTGTTCAGTTCAGAGGCAATAACTCGCTCTGGTTTTGAGCTATTAACGAATTGGTCGTATATCCATTTTACAACTGCAACTTCATTTTCTGGCCCTAATACTAAAATTATTCTGTCAGTCTGGATGCTTTTCCACTCTTTGTAATTAAGTATTCCTTTATGTTTCCGGTTTTCATCTACCAACATTCTCCGCAGACCATAACCTGCAGGCCCACCTTGGTGATATCCACGACCAGCCAGATTTACTTGACCAAGAAAGACTTTTTGAGATAAATTTCGACTGAATAGAGATGCTTCTTTGCGACCTATGAACAATTGGAAATCAGCATAATCGTTATCAACTTCGGCGATAGGATTCGCACAATAGATGATCTTAACATCATGCATTTCAAGTTGATGGGTGTAATATCCATATTGATCTATTTTTTGAAATCTACCGAAACGACTTATATCATAAACTAAAACAGCTTTAATATTTATTCTTCTGCTAACTACATCATCAATTAGTTGATGAAATGCTTCTCTTCGGTTAGCCGTAACTCCGCTTTTACCTGAGTCATCGTAAGTATGAATAATATTCATACCATGTTCAGAAGCATATTTACTTATGAATTGCGACTGATTGAATAATGAATACTGTTGGTGGTCTGTAGACATTCTAAGATATTGAGCTACACTAATCTCATCCATAACATCCACCTCATCTTTAAAAAATAAAGTTTGTGGTGTTATGAAAAGCCTTGATGTCCTAAAAAATCATTTCTCCACAATACTCTATATGCAAAATACCTAACTTAAACTACACTATTAACCATGCCTATTTTCTTGATCTGGCTCCCAAATCTGAACATAATTTAACCAAAATCATTTATGAAAGTCCAAATGACATCTGAGCCACCGGACAAGGATTCCAGTATTTTTATGGGAACCTCCAAAAACTTTTCACAGCCACAAAATTGAGTAAAATGTAGACACAGTACATCTCTGCAAGGTAGCACCGTCATGATACTGCCTCGTTCTGCTTTAAAAAAAGACAAGCTGGCATCCGAATATCACCGTCGAAAAATCGATGAATGAGGTGATCCACTGCTTGTTCTTGATAAGTCTGTTGATTTCTCGGCACTGGCTGACACCATAGACCGTGTCGCACCACGTATTATTTCTCCCAAAGGGGGACGCCCGCCATTCCCGACTGAGGTGATGGTTCGCATCATTATCCTGAAACATTTCCATAATCTTTCCGATGAAAAGAGGGAATATCAATTACTTGATCGAATGAGCTGGTCACGTTTTTGTCGCCTGACCGATATCATTAATATTCCAGACCGTCACACGATTTGGTGTTTCGAAAAACGGATTGGGCAGGAAGTGCCCGCGCATTGTTTGAAGAGGCGAAGCATCAGCTTTCGGCACAGGGATTCATTCCCAGAAGGGGGCAACTCATTGATGCCACGTTGATTCCAGTGCCTAAGCAGCACAATAAGAAGTAAGAGAATGAACACATCCGTCAGGGTAAAACCCCGGATAACGGGACAGCCAACAAACGATGCCAGAAAGACACCGAGGCAACCTGGCCGAAAAAACACTTTATCGCTGAGTCACCTGAAGTGAGCAATATCAGCGAAAGTCCCGGGCTGAATGGCAAAAGCTCAACGCCCTCGTCGCACAAATCCAGCTGGCGCAACCGCCTGTCCAGACTGTGGAAAAGTCTGGTGAGCTGGCTGAAAAAGAGGGAACAGGTTCCGGCGTCCCGCTATGCCGGAAGGTGTGCTTATATTCTTAAGCATGAAACGGGGCGATGGGTTTTTCTCCGTCATAAAGACATCCCGTTGACCAACAACGAGGCGAAATGGTGCCTGCGTGGCAGTGTGATCATGCAAAAAATCTGCTTTGGGACCCGTTCCCAGCGGGGGTGAACAGTACTGTTTCCGAGGATGTGATCAGTGAAATCGTGACCGAGATGACCCAAAAACAGCCCTACCAGGATGTGTTTAATCTTCTTCCCGCTAGTCAATATAGGGCTGGTAAAGGGTTACTGTATTTTTAACCTAAACTTTCTCCACTGCAATTTAAAATAAATTAAGAATATGCTATTTTTTCTGGTATATTTAACCAGAATTTTAATAAAAACAAACAAAAGCATTGAATATTATTTTGCAAATGGTAATTTCTTAACAAAGAAGAAATTAAATAACAAATCGTGTGTTAATGATCCTGGATTCTTCAAGGATATCATGACTTGCCTGTTTAATATTAGTTAATGCGCAGGTACGTAACAACCATCTATTATAACCATCATAACGCGCTATACCAATTCACCTTCAAGGTGCATGTTACATATTCCCGTAACACATGGAAATATAAGGCTTTACTTTATATTGCAGATTGCAATTTGAAGTTTATCGAGTATATAAACTCAGAACGGAAGGGCTATGTAACCCATCACTATAAAATCCTTTTCTAAGTAACTCATCATTATCTACATAAATAATATGGTCACCTTTAATTTTAGATAAATCACGGGTAGTATCTGGTTCTCTATATTCAATAATACTATTAGAAAAACTCATCCCTGATTGAAAATCAAAATTTTTTTGATCGTTATCGATAATATCTCCAATCATTTTCTTTAAAAGAACCTCATTTTCGCACCTTGCAAAATAGAAAGAAGACCCCAATGACAAAGTCGTTATATTTTATAAAAGGCTGCCATCCCTCATAATCAATAAATTGTCTGACATAATTACCATGCAAATGAACCCCCTCCCCTTCGTAAACTACTTTAATTTCCTCATCAAGTTGATTCAAGTAATTATACTCTCCATGTTTAAACTCTATATTTTTGGTAACAACATATTTGTTAACAGTGTTATTTTCAGCGTGAGAGTAAATATCCGACAAAGAAAATATAATAGATAAATTCGGACAGAAATAACATTCTACGGTAATAAGTCAATTAAATAAAAACAGTACCCACAAACATAACAACTCCAAATAACAGCAAGAAAATATTAGTTATAGACTCTATAATAACTTGAGAATTTCCTTTCAAAAATATATTTTGAATATAAAAAATCGAATAAACAAATATAACCCACCATAAGACCCCAATAACAATATCAATTATCCCAAGTATGATAATTTGCCTAAGAGGAGGTAGTGCCGGATTAATAAATTGAGGCAGAATACTGATAAAAAATATGGCTACTTTAGGGTTAAGTACATTAGCAAATAACCCGATTAAAAAAGGATTTCTTTTTTGCTTAATGATTCCTTGTGAATTAATCACTGACTGTTGTTGGTTTTTATTGCGATAAATCTCCCTTAATCCCGAACTTCCAAGATAAACAAGATAAACGGCGCCGATTATTTGTAATATATTGAATGCTGTTTTCGATGTTGCCAGAATAACTGTAGCGCCTAATGATCCTAACACAAGATGAAAAAACAGCCCTGACTGTACACCAAATGCAGTGATCATTCCTTCTCTCTTGCTCTTAAATACCCCTTTACTGATAACAGCCCAATCAGGTCCAGGGGTCAAATAAGAGAGTAATGCCAATAGAACAAATATAGATATCAATTCAAAACTGATCATGTTTTATCATCTCAACTTACAGTATGTCGTAATCACAATATACTCATCACTTTCTTCTGGTTTTATCTCTACCTTAACATCCTGTATTTCTTCTGTATTTTTTATATGGGTTCCACCACACGGAATAACAACCGGACGATTTTCTACCGTGCTTTTCCATAACCTCAAACTTCCAATATCTTGTGATGTATATTCAACCCGTATTTTACTCCCTGTTGCCAACCAGTTTTCCAAGATTAAATTTATCTCTTCATTGATGCTAACAATACTTTCCAAAAATGATGCTTTATCAAACCCTTTTTTCTTTAACGACTTACCAAGCCGATATGTATCTATGGATTTTAACTCAGAAATTGATGATTTAAATATTGCTGCTTTATCTAAGTTATAATTTTCTAAACTATCCTTATCAAAATCTTTATTCCAATATTTATTAGTCACCTTATTTAAGGCTAAAGACATAAAGTGAGCCATACTATGTGCTGCGCTAATTTTATGCCTGACTTCAGCATCAACCGATAATTTAACTTTTGCGCCTACTATAGATTGACATTCCAGACCATTTAGTGATTCTAAATAGTGGGCTGGGATCAGTTTATCTTCTATATTTAATTTGTTGGGTATATCGTGATCAATGTAAATCATACTGTCAATGATAACTGCGGTATAAGTCTTGACAATATTTAATACTTGGTTATTAAGAACAATAACCCCAATGTCACTTTTTTGGTCACCCCATTTATAATTTTTGGGATAGAAAGGGCTATTACTTGTAATAACGATATATCCATTATTATATTTGAATGCTTCGATGATAATTGCGTCCAAACTTAATTGCCCTGTCATAAATGATGAATCAATCGCTGCATTATTTAACATATCAATTTCTCTTGCTGTTGATTTTATCAACAGACAATCTACTAATTGATCAAAAAATGTCAAGGGTTCTATGCAGGGTAACCGCATAGCCTTCGGTATATTCCTGAATATCATGCCAGCCTTCTGCCCCCGCAATCATTGCACAAAGCGACGCAAACAGGATATCAAATAAGGGATAAGCGACTTTCGCGCTCTGGTGCGGGTCTTGGATCTCTGAAAAAATGCAGGCTAAAGTTTCTGAGGGACATGGGATTGGTTTTCAACTCTCAAAAGAGAGTATAAGATCACAGCTCTTTACGCGATGTATTTCCATCCCCAGATTTGAGGATGGAAAAAGAGAATTAAATGGCAACCGGTGCTTTAATACCGGGATGCGGATCGTAATCCACAATTTCAAAGTCTTCGAATCGATAATCAAACAATGAGTCGGGCTTACGCTTAATCACTAACTTAGGTAACGCGCGTGGCTCACGACTTAATTGCAGTCTGGTTTGTTCCAAATGGTTGCTGTAAAGGTGAGTATCTCCGCCAGTCCAGACAAAATCACCCACTTCAAGATCACATTGTTGGGCCATCATATGCACCAATAACGCATAGCTGGCGATATTGAATGGCAATCCTAAAAATACATCACAAGAACGCTGGTAAAGCTGGCAGGAAAGTTTACCGTCTGCTACGTAGAACTGGAAAAAAGCATGGCACGGCGCCAGGGCCATTTTATCCAGCTCCCCAACGTTCCACGCAGAAACAATGATCCGACGTGAATCAGGATCACTTTTCAACTGTTCAATAACCTGGGTTAATTGATCGATCTGACGGCCATCTGCACAACCCCAGGCACGCCATTGTTTACCATAAACAGGTCCCAAATTGCCATTTTCGTCAGCCCATTCATCCCAAATAGATACGCCATTATCATGCAGGTATTTGATATTGGTGTCGCCATGCAAGAACCACAGCAATTCGTGGATAATGGAACGAATATGGCAACGCTTGGTGGTTACCAACGGAAAACCTGCTTGCAAATTGAAACGCATCTGATGACCAAAAATAGAAAGGGTTCCCGTCCCCGTTCGGTCATCTTTTGCTGTGCCCTCTTCCAACACTTTTTTCATTAAATCCAGATACTGTTTCATTTTGCCTCTTGTACCTTGTTATTGCGTGTTTTATTGCCAGGGCATTTATGCGCCCATATCATCAAAAATATTCCCGCTAGAATCATGGGAACAGAAAGGATTTGCCCCATACTTATCCCGTCAAACAGCCCAAGTTGGGCGTCAGGCTGGCGGAAAAATTCGACTATTATGCGGAATGCACCGTAGCCAATCAGGAATAAGCCTGAAACACTCCCCATCGGGCGCGGTTTACGGATAAATAAGTTGAGGATGATAAATAATACAATGCCTTCAAGTACCATCTCATAGAGCTGTGATGGATGGCGGGGCAAGACACCATATTTTTCCAGAATAGGCCATAACGAAGGATTGGCGGTGGCGATGACCATATCTTCACTGCGGGAGCCTGGGAATAACATGGCCCACGGCGTATCAAGCGTAACACGCCCCCACAATTCTCCATTGATAAAGTTACCGATCCGCCCCATTCCCAAACCAAACGGAACTAATGGCGCAACGAAATCCGCGACTTGCAAGAAATGGCGTTTGGTGCGGCGCGCAAACCACCACATGGCGCAGATAACCCCTACCAGTCCACCGTGGAAAGACATTCCTCCATCCCAAACTTTAAACAGATAAAGCGGGTTATCAAGGAACATTGGAAGATTATAGAACAGGACATAACCGAGGCGTCCACCGGCGAAAACCCCGACAAACCCGGCATATAGCAGGTTCTCAACTTCGGTTTTGTTCCAGCCACTGTTTGGCTTTGCCGCACGGCGATTTGCCAGCCACATGGCAAAAACAAAGCCAACCAGATACATAAAACCGTACCAATGGAGGGATACAGGCCCGATTGAAAATATGACAGGGTCAATATTAGGAAATGCCAGATAGCTAGTGCTCATCGTTCCCCACTAAAAATATGTTGTGTGAATGAATGATCTTGTGCGAGTAAATTATATGACTTGAATAGCTTAAGACAAATAATCGCAGATAATAACACAGGCAAGTGACGAGCTCCCACCATTAGACCGCAAGTGATTGTCGTGGCGCCTCTGATGAACCCTATTAGTGGAGACTACAAACTCAGTTAGGTTGGTAGGTTGGTATGTTGCAAGGCGGCTGCACGTATCAACAACAACTTGTCGTCTGAAGAAATTCATAAGGATATATGGTCATTGGTTTCTACTGGAATCTGAGGCATCATTAAGTCCTCCAATTTTTTGTATAACTTCCCTAAATACCCCCTCGAATCAAGCCTCCCAAACCCTGTGATTCCATAAATTCGGCTGACAATACTTTTACTTCATGGCTGGTTTCAGCTCTCAAAATCAACTCAATAAGATGCTCAAGTTCTTTGGCATCCAAATGCCTTAATAAATACTTAATACGCGGAATACTGTGACCACTCATGCTCAGGCTACGGTAACCTAAGCCAAGCAATATGAGTGTCTCCATTGGCAGGCCTGCCATTTCTCCGCATATGCTAATCGGGAGATCAAGACGCTGGCATTCATCAAAGGCGAATTTCAAGGCTCTAATCACCGCAGGATGCAAATTATCATACAGCGAAGCGACGTGGGTATTATTGCGATCCACCGCAAGCAAGTATTGAGTTAAATCATTCGTGCCAATAGAAACAAAATCAATCCGTTTCTTTAATTGAGGCAGCAAAAAAATGGCTGAGGGAACTTCAAGCATAATACCAATCCGAGGCATTGTGATTGTTTCAGCCAGCGTTTGCTCTACTTCAATTTTTGCTCTCTCAATCAGTTTTCGGGCTTCATCAATCTCTTCAATACTGGTCACCATCGGCAACAGTATTTTTAAATTGCCCGTTTGTGCATTGGCTTTTAGCATCGCCCGCAGCTGAATCAGGAATATTTCCGGTTGATCCAGCGTGATGCGGATGCCCCGCCATCCCAGACAAGGGTTTTCTTCATTGATAGGCATATAAGGAAGTTGTTTATCAGCGCCAATATCCAGTGTTCTCAATACCACTGGCTTATCAGGAAAAAGTTCCAGTATCTCTTGATAGCGATTTTTCTGCTCATCTTCTGATGGAAAACCGCTATGCAACATAAAAGGAATTTCCGTGCGATACAGCCCAATGCCATCAATATTGTCTTCTATCTGCCGTTCATGTTTCAAACTCAAGCCCGCGTTAAGCTGCACCAGAACCCGTTCTCCGCTTTTTAGCCGTGCTTGCTTTTGCTGTTCACATTCAGCCAGCTTACTGAGAACCTGTTCCTCCTCGATGATTTGTTGGTATTCTTTAGCAACCAGAGGCTCCGGTTCAATAAAAACCTCTGCGCGATAACCATCCAGGATGAGTGTCCGATTGTGTAATAACTCAGGCTGGATATCCGCGCCCATGATAGCCGGAATTCCCATCGCACGAACCAATATTGCAGAGTGAGAATGGGTCGCGCCATCTCGTACAATCACACCCACCAATTGATCTTGTGGCAATTCAGCCAATAAGTTAGCACTGAGTTCATCAGCAACCAGTATAAAACGCGCTGGCCACTGCCTGCTCCCCGTAGAGGAACCATTCAGATGAAACAACACCCGCTGACCGAGCGCCCGCAGATCCGATGCCCTCTCGCGCATATAAAGATCTTGCAAGCTGGCAAACTGTTCAGCATATTTTTCAATCACAGTTTTAATCGCCCATTCCGCTACAAAACCGTTATCAACAGCACAAAACAAATCCCGCTTGAGTTGAGGATCATTTAATAGATGGGAATAGAGATCAAAAATGGCGGCGCTTTCTTTCTGTGAACTGGCAGTAAAGCGCTTGCTGATACGACGGCATTCCGCAGTTGCTTCTTCAAGCGCCAAAGTCAGCCTGGAGCGTTCAGCCTGATAATCCGGCGTCAATGCTTCAGTCACTTGTTCCAACAAAGGTTGAGAGCGATCTTGCCATCCCTGTGCCAGAACAATGCCATTAGAAATAGCAAGCCCCTTAATGCGGGTCTGGCGATACTGGCCGAACACCCCTTTGGTTTGCGCCTGAGCGAGAACAGCAGCAAGTTGCATCGCCAGTGTCACCATGAAAGATTCTTCACTTTCATCAAATAACCGTCGTTCATATTGCTGGACAACGAGTATTCCCTGCAATTGGCGACGATAAATAATCGGTACACCTAAAAAAGCCCGCAGACTTTCTTCTCTTACTTGGGGAATATATTTAAAACTGGGATGATCACGGACATCAGCGAGATTAATTAATTCGGATAAACGCCCAACTTGCCCCACGACACCTTCATCAAAGGCGAGACTAATTGCTTGCCCCCTGGGTTTTCTCAACCCCTTGGTTGCCATCAGGTAATAACATTGCCGCTGATGATCCGCCAAATAAATAGAGCAGACATCCGTGTTCATTGCCCGGCACGTTTCATTGACCAATAACTCAAGCGCTTCAGATAAATTAGCTGCCATTGCAACCTTTTCAACAATTTCCCGTAAGCGCATGAGCATAGCAATAACCTAACTTTTTCTACGACGATGTAAATAAGGTGAATGGAATAATGAAGCCGGCTCCTGCGTTGACATCACAATAAAAGAGAATTCTTTCATCACGCGGCGATAGACATCGCGTTTAAAAGAAACGACTTGCCGGACAGGATACCAATAACTGACCCAACGCCAACCATCAAATTCCGGTGTCTTACTGCGCTGCACATTAATATCCGCTTCATTACACAATAACTGTAATAAAAACCAACGTTGCTTTTGCCCAATACAAACAGGCTTTGTATCCCAACGCACCAAACGTTTGGGTAATTTGTAACGCAACCAACTCCGGGTTGAGGCAAGAACCCGTACATCTTTGCGATTTAAACCAACTTCTTCGAACAACTCGCGATACATTGCCTGCTCTGGTGATTCCCCTGGATTGATACCCCCTTGAGGAAACTGCCAGGAGTGCTGCCCATAACGGCGAGCCCACAAAACTTGCCCTTGGCGATTACAAATTACAATTCCTACATTCGGGCGGTAGCCATCATCATCGATCACCAGACTACCTCTCGGTATAACAAATTTAAAAAGATAGCTAATTGTTTCACACTCATCTCAAGCGGTAAACCTCTATGATTAGACTTTGCAGACGTAGCCGAAGTCTCTACAATACCGCTATCTCAACGGGGTGCGGCTGCCGCAAAACAGTACTGCTGAGAACAAACCCGTCGAACCTGAACCGGTTAGTACCGTCGTAGGGATTTGAGACGCTACTCATTGATATAATAGATGTCATTTTCATTTAGCACCTTCTCAGATCCTTTGCTATCTGCTAATAACAAACATTAAGTAATTGATGTATAGAATTATCAATATTGCTAACTATTGATATATGCAATTATAGGAGAGCAAAGTGTTTACAAAATTATTTCCCCGCTTTATGGCTATCAGCCTGCTGTCTATTGCTACCAGCGTTTTTGCTCAGACAGGCCAGGCAAAACCTACCCTGACAGTTTATACTTATGATTCATTTGCCTCTGAATGGGGGCCCGGGCCTGCCATCAAAAAAGCCTTTGAAACCGAATGTGGCTGTGAACTGAAACTGGTTGCGTTGGAAGATGGCGTCTCCTTGCTGAACCGTTTGAGAATGGAAGGCAAAAAAACACCCGCAGATATTATACTGGGGTTAGATAACAACCTGATTCAAGCCGCTCAACAAACCGGATTATTCACACCAAGTCACGTCGATACCTCAAAACTGAAATTACCCATTGCATGGCACAACACGACGTTTATTCCTTACGATTACGGTTATTTTGCCTTTATTTACAACAAAAATACCCTGCCTCATCCCCCCAAAAGTATGGATGAATTAATCAATAATCCCCAGAATTGGAAGATTATTTACCAAGACCCACGCACCAGCACGCCGGGTTTAGGGCTATTACTCTGGATACAAAAACTCTATGGCGACAAAGCCGCTCAGGAGTGGCAAAAAGTGGCGCCAAAGACACTCACTGTGACTAAAGGCTGGAGTGAAGCCTATGGCCTGTTTCTGAAAGGTGAAGGTGATATGGTGTTGAGCTATACCACATCTCCTGGCTATCACATGATGTCAGAGAAAAAAGATAACTACGCCGCCGCTATCTTCAAGGAAGGACATTACTTGCAAATTGAAGTGGCCGCTCAGGTAGCCTCAAGCAAACAGCCAGAACTGGCACAGAACTTTTTGAATTTCATGCTTTCTCCGGCATTTCAGCAAGCCATTCCAACAACCCAATGGATGTATCCTGTCATTGATATCCCTTTGCCCGACGTTTTCAAACAACTTCCTGTTCCTGAGAAATCCCTGCAATTCAACGCAGATGATGTGGCAAAACACCGTACAAAATGGATACGTACATGGCAAAGCGCTGTCAGCCGTTAATCGCGGGTTGGTTATTGCCGGGGGTTCTTGCCGCCGGCCTGTTAATGATGGTTGCCCTGTCGGCGTTCGGGGCGCTGTGGTTCAATGCACCTGAAAGCCATTGGCGGGCATTTTTGCATGACAGTTATCTCTGGCATGTCATTCTGTTCACCTTCTGGCAGGCATTTCTCTCTGCCGTTTTATCGGTAACACCGGCCATTTTTCTGGCTCGGGCACTGTACCGTCGTTGTTTTCCAGGCAAGACTCTCTTTCTGCGCTTATGCGCCATGACATTGATTCTCCCTGTTTTGGTTGCCCTGTTTGGCATCCTCACGGTTTATGGTCAGACCGGCTGGCTGGCTAACCTTTCCCAATGGATAGGCGTTGAATATCGTTTTACACCTTATGGGCTACAAGGGATTTTGCTGGCACATATTTTCTTCAATATGCCAATGGCAACGCGGCTATTGCTGCAATCTCTGGAGAGTATTGCCATTGAACAGCGCCAACTTGCCGCCCAGCTTGGTATGAGTGAATGGCAACATTTTCGTTTTATCGAGTGGCCTTACCTGCGCCGTCAAATTTTACCGACGGGTGCGCTGATTTTTATGCTGTGCTTCGCCAGTTTCGCTACGGTTCTGGCTCTCGGCGGTGGCCCAGCCGCAACGACCATTGAACTTGCCATTTATCAGGCGCTGAGTTACGACTACGATCTTGGTCATGCTGCCCTGCTTGCCTTGATACAGCTTTTTTGTTGCCTCGGCTTGGTGCTTCTTAGCCAAAAACTTAAGGGCGCACTTTCCGTTGGTTATGGGCATCAACAACAATGGCGGAATCCACAGGATCCATGGCTGCAAAAATTATCTGATGGTTTACTGATTGGCATCGCGTTATTGCTGTTACTCCCCCCTTTATTGGCGGTCATCGTGGATGGCCTGAACCGTGATATTTTTGCTGTCTTAAGCCAGCCCGCTTTATGGCAAGCCTTTACGACGTCCATCATTATTGCAGTAGGTGCAGGATTGTTGTGTGTTATTTTCACCATGATGTTGCTATGGAGCAGCCGCGAATTACGCTTACGCCATTCCCCTCGCTGGGGGCAGACAATGGAAAGTAGCGGATTGCTGATCCTTGCCATGCCGGGAATTGTCCTTGCCACAGGCTTTTTTCTCCTGCTAAACACAACCATTGGTATACCTCAATCACCTTACGGGCTGGTTATCCTGACCAACGCATTAATGGCGATCCCCTACGCGCTAAAAGTATTGGAAAACCCCATGCGCGATCTGGCACAGCGTTATAACCCTCTATGTCGCTCCCTCAATATGCAGGGAATACACCGCCTGTATTGGATCGAGCTTAAAGCATTAAAAATGCCATTGGCCCAAGCGTTGGCTTTCGCCTGTGTTTTATCCATTGGCGATTTTGGTGTGATTGCCTTATTTGGCAATGAAGATTTCCGCACTTTGCCTTATTACCTTTCCCAACAAATTGGGGCCTATCGCAGTCAGGATGGTGCCGTGACCGCATTTCTGTTGCTCCTGCTGTGTTTTGTTTTATTCACTGTGATTGAACGCTTACCGAGCCGACGCCATGATTAAACTTGAAAATGTCATTTATACTTATGAACACTTTGCCATGCATTTTAATCTGAGCGTCAAAGCCGGAGAACGCATTGCGATCCTCGGCCCAAGTGGCGCTGGTAAAAGTACCTTGTTAAGTTTAATAGCGGGTTTTCAGTTTCCAGCACAAGGCGATATTTGGCTGGATGGCGAAAACCATACGCATACCCCACCTTCCAGGCGGCCGGTTTCGATGCTGTTTCAGGAAAATAATCTGTTTTCCCATTTAACCATCGCACAAAATATTGGTTTGGGATTGCATCCCGGCTTGCGGTTAAGTGCTGAGCAAAAGAAAACGCGACAACAGATTGCCTCCCAGGTATCACTGGAAGAGTGTCTATCGCGCCTGCCTGCCCAACTTTCAGGTGGACAACGCCAGCGGGCAGCATTGGCTCGTTGTTTAGTCCGCCATCAACCGATTTTATTGCTGGATGAACCCTTTTCGGCACTTGATCCGGCTTTACGCAATGAGATGCTGGGATTACTGGATCAAATATGCAGTGAACGACAAATGACGTTACTTATGGTGTCCCATAATCTTGAGGATGCCGCCAAGATCGCCCCACGCTCTTTGCTGATTGTGGATGGAAAAATTCATTATGATGGTGCAACAGAGAAATTGGTGAGCGGGGAGGCGGCTGAGGCGGTGGTTTTGGGGATAGGTTGATGTTGGGGGATAAAATTATGGCCTACATTTTAAGCACAAGACGCCCCGGTAATGGGGCGCTAATCAAAAGAGTAGAGTAATCTAATATAAATTACCCATTGTCCTTTATATCACCCAACGCCACTTTCTTATAAACAACTAAATTCTCTTTATCTCGAGTTGGTCTATGCCCATGCCAAAATAGCGCCATTCCTTCGGGGGCGGGTGCTATTTCTTCGGATAATACAATCAGCCAATCACATTTTTCAGGCGCTTCAAATTGACGCTGCTGTTGATGCAAAACACGGGCAAAATAATAAAGCATTGGCGCTTCGGATTCCCCAATATAATACGACGCCATACAGTCATTATCTTTATACACTCCCGCCAACTTCTGTCTTAAATCAAGAAACGCCTCTTTATATCCCTTGGTGTAATCAATCCAGCCAACAAATAGCGTGAAGACTAATCCCCAAACGGTGGCAATACCCAAAACCCAATTTTGGGCAGCGCGCAAGGCGGGTGATTGAGAGAGAAACCAACTTTTAGCTATCCATACCGCAGTGATCAAGGCAGCGGCAACAACGATAAATCCCGAAAAATGCATTTGATAATCCATTGGCAACCAGCGGCTAAATGGGGTTAACCAATGTTTATAATCAGTGGAAAGGGACAAAAAATAACAAGCCCATAAAAATACAATCAGGACAGACCAAAATAGGGAAGAAAATAGGGTTAAATATTTATAGATTATTTGCGGTATTTTAATGAATGCTCCTGTTGCCAGGATCGCCATAGGGGCAATAAAGGGCAGTAAATATAATGCACGGCCAGAAGCCGACATTTGCAATAGAACAACCCCTAAGATAACAAAGGCAGCACACAAGAAATAATGTTTATCCGACAGAATTTTAATTGGATTTGTCAATATAAAGAGAAAAGCCAATATTCCTGATGGCAGGGCAAACAACAGCACCGCCTCAGGGATCATAGTCAGATTCCCCCTTGCGCCCAGATCTTCAACCGAAAAACCTAAAAAGCGACCGATATTGTTATCCCAAATCCAGATTTTAAATAAATCAGGATGTTCAATAAGTAACATGACAGGCCACGGCAGGATTAAAACCAACGCAATAATACCCGACAATAAAGCCCTTAGCCAATATTGTTTGGTTCGGCAATGTTTAAGGAAAACGGGCGCCAAAACCAGGCAAATCCATAATAATCCCGGAATAAAGACCCCTTTTGATAAGAGTGTTACAGCCGTACCGATGATCAACCATAAACAGGAGTAGCCTGTTTTTTCGTTTTTGATTAATCCCAGTAAACCATATAATCCGATAGTTGTTCCTGTTATTAATGCGGTATCAGTAAACATATCATGGCTGTGGCGAACTAATCCGGGAGCACTGGCATACAAAGCAAAAGCTATCCATATTCGACTGTCGGTGAAGTTTTTGACATCAAATACGCGACGCGCCAACAGAATAAAAAAGGAAAAATTGATCACTGAAAAGAATAAAGAGGCGGTTCTGGCTGCATCGTGCATCGGAAGCCAATGGGATAACAAATGAATAAATGAAGTCGCTGTCCAATAATACAAGGGGGGCTTTTCCATAAAAGGTTGCCCGGCATTCATGGTGACCAACCAATTCCCTGTTTCATACATGGTATGAATAATACCAAAACTGTAATTTTCATCTTGTTTCCAAGGGGTATGTCCATAAACGCCCGGCAACAAATACAGCAGAGTAAAAGCAGTAAATAACAGTAAGGCTTTGATATCTGTTTGAGTCAATTTATTGGGATTATTCATCAATATTTACCAGATTCAATTAATGTTTCATTTTCTCAGTAAAAAAATCGATAGAATATTAGCCAATTAATAATAACAACAAAAGTGACTTACTTACTGAAAAATAATAAATCTCTCTGATAATTTGAAATAGTTAATATTTCTATGGTAAAAATCAATTTATTATCTACCAATCCAACTTGAAAGGTGAGGGGTATAAATAATGTTTTTATTGCGTTATTAATTAATAAAATTATAAATCATCATAACTATGAAAAGCAATCCAACACAAAATACTGTATAAATAACCATAATCAATGCTATGATTGAAATGATCCCGATAACACTAAATAGGGTTGGTTTCTCATAAGAGAAAGATTATGCAGATAAATCACGTTGAACAGGGTTTTATCCTGACCCGCCACTGGAAAGATACCCCATTGGGTATCGAGCTGGTGTATTGGCTGGCGACAGAATCGGGTGCATGCCGCGTGACTATTCCTCACCAAAAAGCAGTTGCCTTTGTTCCCCAACGTGATCTGCCTAAAGTAAAACCTTTACTCACACAAGAGCGGCACTGTGAATTAACCGCATTGCCATTGAAAGATTTCAATCGTCAGCCTGTTGCGGCGCTGTATTGTCTGCATTACCGCCAATTGCAACATCTGGAGAAAATTTTCAGGGAACAGAATATTCCCCTCTACGAAGCCGATATCCGTCCACCCGACAGGTTTATGATGGAGCGCTTTATCACTGCTCCGGTCTGGTTCAGCCAGAAACCCGACGGTAGTTACCAGATGAAACCCAACCCCACCTATCGGCCAAATTTGAAATGGGTGTCACTGGATATCGAAACCAGCCAGCATGGTGAGTTGTATTCCATTGGTTTGGCGGGATGCGGCGAGAAAATTGTCTTTATGTTAGGGCCAGCAACGGGTAACCAACTGGATCTTGATTTCAAGCTGGAATATGTAGCCAGTCGTCCGATGATGCTGGAAAAACTCAACGAATGGCTGGCACATTATGATCCTGATGCCATTATTGGCTGGAATCTGGTGCAGTTTGATTTGAGGGTGTTACAGCAACATGCTGAACGCTACAACGTGCCGTTAAAATTCGGCCGCAATCAGACTTTGCTCGAATGGCGAGAACACGGTTTCAAGCCAGGGCACTTTTTCGCCTCAGCAGAAGGCCGTTTGATTATTGACGGCATTGATGCACTGAAAACCGCAACCTGGAATTTTCCTTCTTTCAGCCTTGAATATGTGGCACAACAACTTCTGGGGGAAGGAAAAGCCGTCGATAATCCTTATGATCGTATGGATGAGATCAACCGCCGCTTTCAGCAAGATAAACCTGCCCTCGCCCATTATAATTTACAGGATTGTATTCTGGTTAATCGTATCTTTGAGAAAGCAGATTTGATGGCCTTCTTATTGGAACGCGCCACAGTAACAGGATTAGCAGTAGATCGCAGCGGCGGATCGGTCGCTGCGTTCACGCACCTTTATCTGCCCAAAATGCACCGTATTGGCTATGTTGCGCCCGTCCAGCCAACGTATTCCGATGATAACAGCCCCGGCGGTTTTGTGATGGATTCGTTTCCGGGATTATACGATTCGGTGTTAGTGCTGGATTACAAGAGCCTTTATCCTTCGATTATTCGTACGTTTTTGATTGACCCGGTCGGGATGGTTGAAGGCCTTGCCAACCCTGACAGTGAACACGCTGTCCCCGGTTTTCGGCAGGCATTTTTTTCCCGGACACAACATTGCCTGCCGGATATCGTCACCCAAATCTGGCAGGCGCGCGACAAGGCCAAACAGCAACAGAATGCGTCCCTTTCTCAAGCCCTGAAAATTATTATGAATGCCTTTTATGGCGTGCTCGGTGCTTCTGGCTGCCATTTTTTTGATCCTCGCCTGACTTCATCAATTACGATGCGCGGCCACGAAATCATGCACCAAACCCGTGAGCTAATCGAATCACAAGGCTATCAGGTGATTTATGGCGATACGGATTCCACGTTTGTCTGGCTAAAACGCCCCCATTCAGAGGATGAAGCCTGCCAAATCGGGCATTATTTGGCACAATTTGTCAACCAATGGTGGCAAAACCATCTCAAAACCGAATTCAATCTTGAAAGTACGTTGGAGCTGGAATTTGAGACACATTATCGGCGTTTCCTGATGCCAACGGTACGCGGGGCAGAGCAAGGCAGCAAAAAACGTTATGCCGGATTAAGCGGTGATAAGGTGATTTTCAAAGGACTGGAAACAGTAAGGACTGACTGGACACCGCTGGCACAAATATTCCAGAAGGAACTGTATACTCTGATTTTTCAGCAACAACCCCATCAAAATTATATTCGTGAATATCTTGCCAAGACGCTGGCAGGTGAATGTGATGATCGTCTGGTTTATCGTAAGCGGTTACGCCGTAAGTTGTCTGATTATCAGCGTAATATCCCTCCCCACGTTCGGGCAGCGCGTTTGGCTGATGAGTATAATCAATTGCATAATCGCCCACTACAATACCAAAATGGGGGTTGGATCAACTATGTCATCACTCAAGCAGGCCCTGAGCCATTAGAGAACCAAACCTCTGCCCCCGATTATGAACACTATATCAATAAGCAATTGAAGCCGATTGCTGACGCTATCTTGCCCTTTATTCAAGATGATTTTATGCCTCTGCTGACAGGGCAAATGAGCATCTCTTTCGAATAATGGCAATTTTTGCAGGTGACGGCTTGCTCGGCTTCAATTAACATATCGCCCCTCTAATGGGCCATTGTACTTTTGTGATCCCTTTTATCAAAAAACAGGCGTTGTAAAGTGCAATTGAAAACTATCCCTATCGATAACCAATAACGATCGATATCCAACAAAAGCAGCCATCCTGCAACCATAAATAATATTGTCTAACAGAAAACTGAGCCAAATTTTATGCCATTTACTCTTGGTCAACGCTGGATAAGCGATACAGAAAGCGAACTTGGATTAGGAACAGTCGTGGCGCTTGATGCGCGCATGGTAACGTTACTCTTCCCTGCCAGCGGAGAAAACCGCCTTTACGCACGCAATGACTCCCCCATCACCCGTGTTATGTTTAATGTGGACGATACCGTGACCAGTCACGAAGGCTGGAAGCTCAAGATTAATGATGTCCAACAAGATAATGGCCTGCTGATCTATGTTGGTACGCGTCTGGATACGGAAGAAGAAAATACCTGCTTGCGGGAAGTTTTTCTGGATAGCAAGCTGACGTTTAACAAGCCACAAGATCGCCTGTTTGCAGGCCAAATTGACCGCATGGATCGCTTCGCTTTGCGTTTTCGCGCCCGTAAGCACCAAAGCGAACAATTCCGTCTGGCAGAAAGCGGGCTGCGTGGTATTCGTGCCAGCTTGATCCCTCACCAATTACACATTGCCAATGAAGTGGGCAAGCGACACGCGCCTCGGGTATTACTGGCGGATGAAGTCGGATTAGGTAAGACCATTGAAGCCGGGATGATTATCCATCAGCAATTAATGGCCGGGCGGGTTGAACGTGTATTAATCATTGTGCCGGAAAGTTTGCAGCACCAATGGCTGGTAGAAATGCTGCGCCGTTTCAACCTGCGTTTTTCGCTGTTTGATGATGGCCGATATAGCGAAGCTCAGCATGACAGCGATAATCCATTCGAAACTGAACAGTTGATTATCTGTTCTCTGGATTTTGTTCGCCGCAATAAGCAACGTTTTGAACTTCTGCTGGAGGCAAGTTGGGATTTGATGGTAGTGGATGAAGCACACCATCTGGCATGGAGCGAAAAATCCCCAAGCCGCGAATATCAAGTTATCGAACAATTGGCAGAACAGATCCCGTCTGTCTTATTGTTAACCGCGACACCAGAGCAGTTAGGGCAAGAAAGTCACTTTGCCCGCCTGCGCCTGCTGGATTCAAATCGTTTCCACGATTATCAGGCTTTCATTGATGAACAACAGAAATACCGCCCTGTCGCGGATACCGTGACGTTGCTGTTGTCTGGTGAAACGCTGAACAATGACCAGCAAAATGCCATCGTCGAACTGATCAGCGAACAGGATATTGAGCCTCTGCTGAAAGCAGCAAACAGCAATCAGGATGGAGAGAGCGAAGATGCGCGTCGCGAACTGATCACCCTGCTGATGGATCGTCACGGCACCAGCCGCCTGCTTTTCCGTAACACCCGTGGTGGTGTGAAAGGTTTCCCGCATCGTGAATTGCACGAGATCAAGTTACCATTGCCGACCCAATATCAGACGGCAATCAAGGTTTCTGAAATCATGGGGGCCAAAAAGACGGTGGAGTCCCGCGCCAAAGATATGCTCTATCCTGAGCGGATCTATCAGGAATTCGAAGGGGAAAATGCCACATGGTGGAATTTCGATCCCCGCGTAGAATGGCTGATGGGTTTCTTGATGGCAAACCGTGATGAGAAAGTGCTGGTGATCTGTGCCAAAGCAGAAACTGCGCTGCAACTGGAGCAAATTTTGCGTGAACGCGAAGGCATCCGCAGTGCCGTGTTCCACGAAGGTTTGTCCTTGCTGGAACGGGATCGCGCCGCCGCTTACTTTGCATCTGCGGAAGAAGGCGCACAAGTGCTGCTCTGCTCTGAAATTGGCTCAGAAGGACGTAACTTCCAGTTTGCCAACCAGCTTGTCATGTTTGATTTGCCATTCAACCCTGATCTGCTGGAACAGCGTATCGGTCGTCTGGATCGTATCGGTCAAAACCGTAATATCAAAATCAGTGTGCCTTATCTGGAAAACACGGCGCAATCCATTCTCCTGTGCTGGTATCACGAAGGGCTGGATGCTTTTGAGCATACTTGTCCAACCGGCCGCTCTATCTATGACCAGTATTATGAAACCCTGCTTAATTTCCTTGCCAAACCTAATGAACAAACGGGTTTCAGTGAGTTTATTGCTGAATGTCGCGGGCATCATGACAAGCTTAAGCAGCAATTGGAACAAGGACGTGACCGTCTGCTGGAGATGAATTCCAACGGTGGCGAGCAGGGCCAGAAGCTGGCGGAAAAGATTGCGGCACAAGATAACGATACCGATTTGGTGAATTTTGCCCTGAATCTGTTCGATATTATTGGCATTAATCAGGAAGATCGCTGCGACAATATTATTGCTCTGCATCCATCCGATCATATGCTGGTACCTGATTTCCCTGGGTTACCACAAGATGGCTGCTCGATTACGTTTGACCGTGAAAAAGCCCTCTCCCGCGAAGATACTCAGTTCCTGAGCTGGGAACACCCCATCATTCGCAATGGCCTGGATTTAATTCTGTCGGGGGATACAGGAAGCTGTGCTGTTTCCATCCTGAAAAACAAAGCGCTGCCAGTCGGGACGCTGTTGGTTGAGTTGATTTACGTTGTTGAAGCTCAGGCACCGAAGCACCTGCAATTGACTCGTTTCTTGCCACCAACGCCAGTGCGCCTGTTGTTGGATCTGAAAGGCACCAATCTGGCTCCTCAGGTGGAATTTGAAAGTTTCAACCGCCAGCTAAACGCTATCAACCGCCATAATGCCAGCAAGCTGGTTAACGCGGTACAGAAAGAGGTTCATGCTATTTTGCAACAATCTGAGCCGCTGATTGAAGCGCAAGCGCGTGCGTTGATTGAAAAAGCAAAAAAAGAAGCGGATGAAACGCTGTCGGCTGAATTGTCACGTCTGGAAGCCCTGAAAGCGGTTAACCCGAATATCCGTGATGATGAACTGGAAGCGATTAGCGCCGAGCATAAGCATCTGCTGCTCAATCTTGATCAGGCCAACTGGCGTCTGGATGCGATTCGTTTGGTGGTTATTTCTCATCAATAAACAGCCACCAATAAACAGGCATCAATAAACAGACAGCAATAACCTGTCATCCGGTAAACTCAGGGGCGCTTTCCGCAAGATGCCCCTGGGTATCCCATTTTTTCCGACCCATAGGAGCCACTATGCTGGAGTCTTATCATCCCCCGACAGATCCTTGGTTATATGTGCTGTATCAGGATGAGCACATTATGGTTGTCAATAAACCCAGTGGATTGCTTTCTGTGCCGGGTAAAGCAGAAGAGCACAAGGACAGTATCATGACGCGGATACAGGCTGAATTTCCTACCGCCGAATCCGTCCATCGATTGGATATGGCTACCAGCGGTATCATGGTTGTGGCGCTGACTAAAGCCGCCGAGCGTGAGTTGAAACGCCAGTTCCGTGAACGTGAACCGAAAAAAATCTATCTCGCGCGGGTATGGGGAAAGCTGGAGCAGGAAAAAGGCTTGGTGGATCTGCCCTTAATCTGCGACTGGCCGAATCGCCCAAAACAAAAAGTCTGTTTTGATACGGGCAAATCCGCACAGACTGAGTATCAGGTACTGGAATATGAGTCCCAGGCTACACGGGTCAGGCTCGCCCCCATCACAGGGCGCTCTCATCAGCTTCGCGTGCATATGCTGGCACTTGGTCATCCCATTCTGGGAGATAAGTTCTATGCTCATATGCAGGCAAGGGAAATGGCACCTCGCCTGCAATTACATGCTCAGGAACTGTTTATTACTCATCCGGCTTATGGCACACCAATGCATTTTGAGTGTAAAGCCGAATTTTAACGAGCGCTATTTAAAGCCCCGCTCCTTTTTAATCAAATCGTAAGCCGACTGGATGGACTGCGTCTTTTGTTTCGCCAATTCCATCATTTCTGGTGGTAAACCTTTTGCCACCAGTTTATCGGGATGGTGCTCACTCATCAGTTTTCGATAAGCCCGCTTAATGGTGGTCGCATCATCCTCTTTGTTGACGCCCAAGACTTTACAAGCATCTTCCAATGTCGCACGCTGCTGCTCATGACCCTGATGGGGGCCATATTGCTGGTACTGTCCATTGAAATGGCGGCCGCCTTCCATCATGGCAAGGAATTGTTCAAATTGAATACGGGAAATACCTAACTCTTCGGCAATGACAAACAGAACCTTTCTTTCATTGGGGTGCAGTTCGCCATCAGCAAATGCTGCTTGTAGCTGAATTTCCAGAAACATGCGGATCAGATCAGAACGGCCGAAGCAAGCACGGCGTAATTGTCGCATTGTTTCACGCAAAGGAAATTGAGACTGTTTGCCTTCACGAAACGCCTGCTGCGCGGAAAGCCGTGCCTCACCATGCAGTTGCATTCTGTTCATCAATTGGGTGGCGAGCCGGATATCCGTTTCTGTTACCCGGCCTTTTGCTTTGGTTAAATGCCCCAATACTTGAAAAGTACTGCGGAAAAACAGCGCCTGTCGGGTTGGGCCTTTCGTTGTTTTCCCCAATTTTTGCATCCTGATTTTGTCAAGGATGTGACCAAGCACTAAGCCAATCACTATTCCCCAAAAACCCGCACCAGATGCAATCCCAAATATCAATCCGAATAATTTTCCCCAATACTGCATATAGTCTTCAATTCCCCAATGCCCTGAGCGCAATTTTGCATTATCATACTATCCATTAAGCTCTGTGCCTAACAACAAGATTAGCAAAGTTAAACTTTACTCTGGCGCATATCTCTCAACTACGTTAGTCTCTGAGCGTTTGCCGGCACGATGCCACTGATGACGGAACCGCATAAACATCTATGAATAAATGTTATCCTACCCTGCTGGCCACAATGGTATGGGCAGCACTTTATAGTCAGCAAGCCCATGCTGACCTCGCAGCACAATGTATGCTGGGTGTCCCTGTCTACGATAAGCCGATTATCACAGGCGACCCTAATAAACTGCCAGTTTATATTCAGTCCGATGATTCTCACGGTGAATATCCCAATGCGGCTGAGTTCATTGGCAATGTGAATATCCAACAGGGAAATAAAACACTGATAGCCGATAAGGTTCGGCTCGAACAGACACAAGAGCAGGATAAAGAACCTGTGCGCACTGTTACCGCAGTGGGTAATGTCAGCTACGATGATCCTCAGATCATTTTGAAGGGACCACGCGCCTGGGCGAATCTGAACAATAAAGATACCGACGTGGAACAAGGCAAGTACCAGATGGTTGGCCGTCAAGGACGTGGCAGCGCAGACAAGATGATGCTGCGTGATGAAAACCGCTATACCATCATGAATAATGGGATATTCACTTCCTGTCTGCCCGGTAATGATAGCTGGAGTGTCGTGGGTTCTGAGGTTATCCTTGACCGTGAAGAAGAAGTCGCCGAAATCTGGAATGCCCGTTTTCGTGTTGCCAATGTGCCGGTGTTTTATACGCCCTATTTGCAATTACCCATCGGGGATAAACGCCGTTCTGGTTTCTTAATTCCGAATGCCAGTTTTTCCAACAAAGATGGCTTCCAATTCCTGCTGCCATATTATTGGAACATTGCACCCAACTATGATGCCACGATTACTCCGCATCTCATCACGATGCGGGGTTTGAAGCTGGATAATGAATTCCGTTATTTAACCAAAGCAGGGACAGGTACAGTTGCGCTGGATTGGATTGGGCGTGATCGTCTGTATGAAGAGGATAAAAGACTCAATGCCAGACCTGAGCGGGATAGCAACAGACGCTGGTTGTTCTACTGGAATCACAGTGGCGTCATGAATCAGGTTTGGCGTTTCAGTGCTGATTATACCAAAGTCAGTGATCCGAAATATTTCAGTGACTTCACCTCACAATACGGTTCCAGCACCGATGGCTATGCCACTCAGAAATTCAGTATTGGCTATGCTCAACAAAACTGGAATACCACGCTGACAACCAAACAGTTCCAAATCTTTACCCCCAGTGATAGGGGAAAAGCTTACCGAACAGCACCTCAGTTGGATTTCAACTACTATAAAAATGATTTGGGACCCTTTGATTTTCGTACTTATGCCCAAGTCGCCAAATTTACCAGTGTAGGTAACCGGTGGCCGGACGGAACACGCTGGCATCTGGAGCCGTCCATTAATTTACCAGTCTCCAATGGTTGGGCGAGCATCAATAATGAATTTAAATTGATGGCAACCCATTACCAACAGGATCTTACTGAAACAACGAAAGCCAACCCTGAGATACCTGCACTGGAAAGATCAGTCAACCGTGTCCTGCCGGTATTTAAATCAGATGCGAAGATGGTGTTTGAACGCGCCATGTATCTTAACCAGGATTATACCCAGACACTGGAGCCACGCGTTCAATATCTCTATGTGCCTTATAAGAATCAAAACAACATCAATAACTTTGATTCTTCCCTGCTGCAATCGGACTATACCGGGCTGTTCCGCGATCACTTCTACAGCGGCTTGGATCGCATCTCGTCTGCCAATCAATTTACCACTGGCGTAACCACCCGTATTTATGATGAAGATTTGGTTGAACGTTTTAGCCTGTCCGTAGGTCAAATCTACTACTTTGAACGTCCACGTACCGAAGATGCTGGGTCTGTTTCAGGTAGCAAAGATATCATCGGAAACAAAAAAGGCACGGGGGCGACAACCTGGGCTGGAGATGTACACTGGAGAATCAATGATTCCTGGGGCATCAAAGGCGGGCTGCAATATGATAATCGTCTGGACAGCTTCACTATGGGTAATGCCGTAATGGAATACCGTCATGATACTGACCGCATGTTGCAGTTAAGCTACCGTTTTGTTGACCGCGATTATATTCAAGCCACACTCAAGGGAGGCGCACCCGCTTATCAGCAAGGAATTTCTCAGATTGGTATGGTGGCAAGCTGGCCATTGTCAGATCGTTGGGCATTTGTCGGGGCTTATTACTACGATACCAAAGAGAAACAGCCAGCAAACCAGATGGTCGGTTTGCAATACAACACCTGCTGCTGGGCAGTCAGTGTAGGTTATGAACGCAAGATCACCGACTGGCGCTTCGACAGTAGTCAATATGACAACAAATGGTCATTCAATATTGAACTTCGTGGCTTAAGTAACAATCATAGTTTAGGTAGTCAGAAAATGTTGCAGCAAGGTATTCTTCCATACCAACGTGCATTCTGATACCGATAAACGCAATGTAAACAAAATAACCCCGCCAAGGCGGGATTGATATGATGGGAAATGTATGAAGAACTGGAGATCGCTCATTTTCGGATTGATGTTTTCAGTAAACTCTGTCGCAATGGCTGCTCCTGCTCCACAGGAGCTGAATAAGGTCGCTGCCGTTGTTAACAACGATGCCGTACTGGAAAGTGACGTTAACAGCCTTTTACAATCCGTTAAACTCAATGCAAAACATGCAGGCCAGCAATTACCGGATGAGAAAACATTGCGTCACCAAATCCTTGAGCGCCTGATTATGGATGATATTGTTCTGCAAATAGCAAACCGGATGCAGCTAACTATCCCAGATCAAGCCTTAGATTCTGCACTCGCGAATATTGCGGCTCAAAACCACTTGAGCCTTGCTCAGTTACAACAAAATCTGACCGCAGAAGGGATGAGTTTTGATACCTACCGTAATCGGATCCGCAAGGAGATGATGATTGCAGAAGTACGTAACAATGAGGTACGCCGCCGCATCACTATCCTGCCACAGGAAGTTGATTCACTGGCTAACCAAATCAGTAACCAAGACAGTCAGGACTATGAGGTAAATCTCAGCCAGATCCTGATCCCTCTGCCGGAAAACCCAAGCCAGGAGCAGGTAGAAAAAGCGGAAACCACGATCAAAAAGATCTTGTCTGAACTCCAGAATGGCGTGGATTTCGGCAAATTAGCCCTCTCCTATTCTGGTGATGCCCAAGCCCTGAAAGGGGGAAATATGGGTTGGAACAAACCGCAAGAATTGTCATCCCTGTATGCTGCACAGCTCAAGTCTGCCCATAAGGGGCAGATTATTGGCCCAATTCGTTCCGGTGTTGGTTTTCACATTCTGAAAGTGAATGACATCCGTGGTGGTCAGATGTCAATTGCCGTCACCGAAGTGAATGCTCGCCATATTTTGCTGAAAACATCACCGATTATGAATGACGAGCAGGCACGCAACGAGTTGATGAAACTCAGGGAAGAGATCTTAAGTGGCAAAACTTCATTCGAAGCAGCAGCAAAAGCGCATTCAGAAGATCCAGGTTCAGCCATGCGTGGTGGAGAACTGGGTTGGAATTTGCCGAGTGCTTACGATCCTGCTTTCCGGGATGCGTTGATGAAGCTGCAAAAAGGTGAGATCAGCCAGCCTGTTCACTCCTCTTTCGGCTGGCACTTAATCCAACTGCTGGACAGCCGCAAAGTTGACAGAACAGACGCCGCACAGAAAGATCGTGCCTACCGCCTGCTGTTCAACCGTAAATTCAATGAAGAGGCACAAAACTGGGTGCAGGAATTACGCGCCTCTGCTTATGTGAAAATTTTAGATGGCAACGATGCTCAATAATAAACCCATCGTCATTACCCCCGGCGAACCTGCCGGGGTTGGCCCTGACTTAGTCATTGCCTTGGCGCAAAAAGAATGGCCTGCCCAATTGGTTGTTTGTGCCGATCCAGAGCTGATGCTCTCCCGAGCTGAACAATTGAATTTACCTCTGCAACTGCAAACTTATTCTCCAGAACACATTTCGTTATCACAAGCAGCCGGAACTTTAACCATCCTGCCCGTTAATCTTCACGCCCCGACGATTGCAGGGGAGTTAAACCGGAAAAATGGTCTCTACGTCACGGAAACCTTAGCAAGAGCCTGCGATGGTTGCCTGAATGGAGAATTTTCAGCATTAGTGACAGGACCTGTACATAAAGGTGTCATTAATGATGCAGGCATGCCTTTTATCGGACATACTGAGTTTTTTGCTGACCACAGCCAATGCTCAAGGGTGGTCATGATGTTAGCAACGGAAGAGCTACGGGTAGCGCTGGCAACCACGCATCTGCCGATTCTGGATGTCCCCAACGCAATTACGTTTGACTCCCTGCGGGAAGTGATCACCATTCTTAATCATGATCTAAAAACCAAATTCGGTATCCCCCGTCCCCATATCTATGTTTGCGGTTTGAACCCTCATGCCGGTGAAGGCGGGCATATGGGGCATGAAGAAATAGATATCATCATGCCTGCTTTAGACAGTCTGAGAGCAGAAGGGATATGGTTGGAAGGTCCATTACCTGCGGATACCCTGTTCCAACCCAAATATTTAGATCATGCTGATGCCGTACTTTCAATGTATCACGATCAAGGGTTACCCGTGTTAAAATACCAAGGGTTTGGCAGGGCCGTGAATATTACGTTGGGACTGCCATTTATCCGAACTTCTGTCGATCATGGCACAGCACTGGAGCTGGCGGGGACAGGTCAAGCTGATGTGGGTAGTTTTATCACCGCATTGAATCTAGCAATTAAAATGATACAAAACAGTAATGAATAACAAAGTCCATCAAGGGCACCATGCCCGTAAACGTTTCGGGCAAAACTTTTTAACCGATAAATTTATCATTGATAGTATTGTCAATGCAATGAACCCACAGGTCGGCCAAGCCATCGTGGAAATCGGCCCAGGTCTGGGGGCACTAACAGAGCCAGTGGGTGAACGCATGGATAAGATGACTGTCGTCGAGCTTGACCGTGATTTAGCGGCTCGTCTGCACGTCCACCCCAAACTGAAAGATAAACTGACAATCATTCAACAAGATGCAATGACCGTTGATTTTGGTCAGATTGCCAAAGAACATGGGCAATCCCTACGTGTATTTGGTAACTTGCCTTATAACATCTCTACGCCATTAATGTTCCATCTTTTCAGCTATACTGATGCTATCGCTGATATGAGCTTTATGTTGCAGAAAGAAGTTGTGAATCGTCTTGTCGCAGGGCCTGACAGTAAAGCCTATGGACGCTTAAGTGTGATGGCACAATACTACTGTCAGGTAATCCCTGTTCTTGAAGTACCGCCAACAGCATTTACACCCGCGCCAAAAGTGGATTCTGCTATTGTGCGTTTGATCCCACACAAGAGTATGCCTTATCCTGTTCAGGATATTCGTATGTTAGCCCGGATCACAACGCAGGCATTTAACCAACGGAGAAAAACGATCCGCAATAGCCTTGGGAGCCTTTTTTCTGTTGAACAGTTAACTGAATTGGGTGTTGATCCAAACACGCGGGCTGAAAACATCTCTGTCGAGCAATACTGTAAGATGGCGAACTGGTTATCATCTCAACCTGAAATTGCCTAAACAAATAAACAGGCGTTGCAGCAACAGGAGGTCTCTATGCTCAATGAACCAAGAATTCATATTCAAGTACAAAGTACTTACGTAGAAAGTCAATCGCAGCCGGAACAACAACGTTTTGTGTTTGCTTATACTGTATCAATTCGCAATCTTGGGCATTCCCCTGTGCAACTTATCAGCCGTTACTGGCGCATTACCAACAGTGATGGTCACCTAACCGAAGTTCAGGGTGAAGGGGTTGTGGGAAAACAACCTTTGATCCCACCGGGAACAGAATATCGCTACAGCAGTGGCGCTATTTTGGAAACACCTCTGGGGACAATGGAAGGCCATTATCAAATGATTGATCATGATGGCCGTCCGTTCCGTGTCACCATTCCCGTGTTCCGGCTGGCTATTCCATCACTGATAAATTAATTATGGCTACATACCTTATTGGCGATATTCACGGCTGTTATCGTGAATTTCGCGCCTTGTTAGAACAAGTCAATTTTAATTCCAGTGAAGACACTTTATGGTTAACCGGCGATTTGGTCGCTCGTGGCCCTGATTCATTGGCGGTACTTCGCTACATTAAGCAACTTGGCTCCGCAGTTAAACTGGTATTGGGCAATCACGATCTGCATCTGTTGGCGGTTTACGCTAAGATCAGCCGCAATAAGCCGAAAGATTTGCTGGATGAATTACTCGCGGCACCGGATGCCGATGAATTAATAAATTGGTTAAGAAAACAGCCAATGCTGCAAATCGATGAAGAACTGAAACTCGTCATGGCACATGCAGGGCTTACCCCACAATGGGATCTGGAAACAGCCAGAATATGTGCCCGTGAAGTGGAAGCCATTCTTCGTAGTGACAGTTATCCCTTGTTTCTCAATGAGATGTATGGGGATATGCCGAACAATTGGACGCCAGAGTTAAGCGGACTTGCTCGATTACGTTACAGTACCAATGCGTTGACCCGAATGCGTTATTGTTTTCCACATGGGCAATTGGATATGAGCTGCAAATCCAAACCGGAAAATGCCCCTGCCCCGCTAAAACCCTGGTTCACATTACCGCGCCGCATTCCTGAGGACTATTCCATCGCCTTTGGTCACTGGGCAGCCCTGGAAGGTCAAGGCACACCCGCTGGCATTTATGCTCTGGATACGGGGTGTTGTTGGGGAGGTAAATTGACCCTGCTTCGTTGGGAAGATAAGCAGTATTTCAGCCAGGATCCATTACCCAAATCATAAGGCTGATAAATAATAAACCTGCCTGTGACACTGGAGTGCCCCAAGGCACTCCGCACGTAAGATTAACTCACTCTCGGCGTTCCAGAATTTCAAAACAATAGCTATGAGAATTGTTTTCATCTGCATCGTGGTATTCGGTAAACGTTGAATTCCATTCATCAGGTTCATAATCAGGGAAATGCGTGTCGCCAATCACTTCTGCATCAATGTGAGTCAGATACATACGATTAGCCAGAGGAATAAATTGTTCATAAATTTGCCCTCCTCCCATCACCATAACTTCGTTAACATCGCCGGCAGCTGATAAAGCAGCTTCGATAGAGTTAACCCAAGTCACCCGATCATCATTTACAGGCTGACTGCTAATCACGATATTCAGGCGCCCTGGCAAAGGACGGCCAATCGATTCATAAGTCACTCGCCCCATTACAACCGGCTTTCCGAGTGTATTGTGTTTAAACCAGGCTAAATCACCCGGCAAAGTCCACGGCATGGTATTTTCCATACCGATAACCCGATCCATAGCCATCGCAGCAATCAAGCTGATAATCATTAAATCACCTTACAGCTAAGTAGTATGAAAATTTTGGACACTATACGGAAAGGGTTACTCTCAGTCGATAAGATTAGCCATTTATCCAAACAAATAGTGTGTTTGCCCGCGAATTGTTAAACAATCCGTTGTTTAACAGATTATTACTTAACAAGCAGGCAGAAAAATAACAACTTCATTCAATTTGACAGAATATCTATCTAAAACAGAGCCAGAAACGAGTAACAGAGCAAAGATTTCATTTAAAAACCAGCAGGATTGACAATTAACTGTCCGGCAACCCCACGATCTGCCATCTCCAATATCTGGCTGTAATACATGAAAGGAAAATGATCATAAGACGGCTGCATCATATTAACCAGCAACTCAGCACGACTATCAATCCAAACGGTATCTTTCCAACCATAATCCTGTGGCTCTGGACGATTACCATTCAGGCTGATGATCTTAAATCTTACCCCTTCAATATGGAAAGGCTGGGGCACTGACGTTGTGACTATCCAACGTTCCCACGCACCTTGTTGGCTTGTGATATCGATTCGATGCTCATTCAGCCGTGAGCCATTAATCCCTTGCGAATAATCGCCCAAATCAATCTGACGACTTTGAATGGTAGAGTTGATCTGCGGATTATCGACGATAAGTTGAGCCGGGAGTTGATCTGTCACCAAAGGAAGTAATCCGCTGGCTTTTAGGGTTAATACCGTCGTTGACAACAGTTTGGTCGAAGGCTCAAACAAGCCTTTCAAACGATCGATGACACCAGCGGACTCTCCCGCCGTAACGGTAACACTCTCTACTTTCGACATATCAATCAAGACTTCTCGCCGTTCTCCCGGTGCAAGTGACAATAACTGTACCGTCACGGGAGCAGGCAGCAAGCCTTGATCAGTGGCAATCATGCAGAAAGGATGCCCATCACTGAGTTGCAATTGATATCGACGGGCATTAGATGCATTCAGGAAACGTAACCTGACCCAACCTCTGGCAACCTCCACAAAAGGATTTTCGACACCATTAACTACCAAGGTATCGCCAAGAAAGCCTTGATTAGCTGACGGGTTATATTGCGGTACACCAAAATTATCCAATCGCTTATCTTGCAAGATAACAGGAAAATCATCGACACCATAATGTCTGGGTAAAGGCAGACTGCGGCTACTTTCATCTTCCACCAGCCACATACCCGCAAGACCGGCATAAACATGCCGTGCCATGCGATTTGGGGTATTGGCATGATACCAACAGGTCGTTGCAACTTGATCTATCGGGATAACCGGCGACCAGCTTTCCCCCGGTGCCATCAAACGCGCTGAACCTCCCATCAAGGTTCCAGGCACCAGTAATCCCCCGACGGTCATTGAGACCGGTTCAGATAATCGATTGCTATAGATCAGTTTAACATCATCCCCGCGGTGAACCCGAATGGTTGGTCCCAAATAATGTCCGTTGATGCCCCAGACTTGAGCTTTATTGTGATTATTAAATGACCAGGTGGCTTTTTGTATGGCTAAAAACAGGGGTTGCCCTCTGCGGGATTCCAGTAAGGGAGGGAGCGGCAATTTGGTTTGTTGATTTTTGTTGGCCCGAACGACAAAAGGAAGCGCCCCTAAACACATAGCCAAACCAGAAGCCTGAATAAATTGGCGCCGACTCAGTGACATACTTTCTCCACAGAAGGTCTCCACAGAAGGAATAGTTTCTTTACGATAAAAATAATTCCCACAACCCGAATCGCAATTCCCAATGATTGCCTGATTCAAATAATTGCAGGGATGAATACCCTGATATTGTGGCTATCAGGATTTATTATTCTATCGATTGCGTTTAATAAAAACGTTAATTTATTAAACGCAATCATATCGTGAACAGGAGAAAATTTCTAAAATTATTGAAAAATTATAGTGATAATCAGCCCAACTGGCTACCCACGCTGATTAAGTACCTCGACTTCTTTATCCAATTCTTCAATTTTCGTTTTCATCATTTGTCGGCAGTGTTCTGCCAATTCACGAACCTGATCTTTGGTATATTTCGTGGTATCAATCGGGGGCAACATTTCAACAATGACGGTGCCATTATCCCAACGATTTAGTTTTATTTTATCGTGTGTTGTCGAAACACAGACCGGTACAATAGGTGCACCGGCTGTAATGGCGGCATGAAAGGCGCCTGTTTTAAAAGGCATCAACCCACGCCCCCGACTGCGCGTTCCTTCTGGAAACATCCAAACCGAAACCCGATTTTTTCTGATCTGATCGACAACCTGTGAAATCGTGCCATGGGCTTTTGTCCGATTATTCCTGTCGATCAAAATATTACCTGTCAGCCAATAAATCAGGCCAAAGAAGGGAATAAAGACCAGGCTTTTTTTGCCCACGGTGACTGTACGTGGCTGCACCGCATTCGACATCGTAACCATGTCGTAATTATTTTGGTGATTGCCGATATAAATGCTGGGTCCATATTCCCGAGCTTCCTTTGGAATACGTTCCTGCAACTTAATGCCAAGCACTTTATGCAATTTGCCAAACGCATGCCCGAAAGTCATAACATGACGTGGGTTGCGTGGGCTGAATAAACAGTAGGTACATCCAAAAATAAAGATCAGTATCACAAACAGAATAACAATAATTCCCCGAATGATTGCTAGCATAGCGGCCTCTTGTTGAAAGGCCAGTGCATTCCATTCATTACACTGGCCTAAAATTACGATTTATACTCGATAAACTTCAAGTTGCCATCCGCAAGACGACGCGAAGCCTTATATTTTCCCGCGCAGCGGGGAAATATAACACGCATCTTGAAGTTGGCTTGGTATATACCTTTTATCCTGCAATTTGCAGCTTAATTGCTTGTATTACAAACCACGTCAATACGTTCAACACGCTGTAACCCACGAGGCAGAGACGCTCCCTTGCGCCCTCTCTCTGCCCTGAATTTCTGTAACTCCTCAGGGCGAAGCAGTAATTTGCGTTTGCCAAAGTAAAGCGTGATAGAAGATTGTGCTGGCAATACCCGTAACCAAGTCAACATATCTTCGCCTGATGCAGCCTGTGCCGCCGGGATGGAAACAATCTTATTGCCCTTACCCTTTGAAAGCTGTGGCAGATCAGACACCGGGAACATCAACATACGACCCGCTTTGGTAAACGCCAGTAACATATCATCCTGTTCGTTGTTAATCTCCAATGGCTGCATTACTTTGGCATTTTCAGGCAAAGTAATCATGGCCTTGCCCGCCCGGTTCTTGGCGATCAATTCATTGAAAGTACAGATAAAACCATACCCCGCATCAGATGCCATCACGAATTTCTGGTCTTCTTTCGCCATCAAAAGATGCTCAACTGATGCCCCTACCGGCAACGCCAGTTTGCCCGTTAATGGTTCTCCCTGCCCTCTGGCTGATGGCAAATCCAGCGGATCAAGGGAATAACTACGCCCGGTGGTATCAATAAAGACCACAGGCTGGTTACTCTTGCCACGCGCCGCACTGCGGAAGCTGTCACCCGATTTGTAATTTAAGCCAGCCGGATCAATCTCGTGTCCTTTCGCACTACGTACCCAGCCCATTTCTGACATAATGACAGTAATCGGCTCAGACGGCAGGATGTCGTGATCACTCATGGCCTTCGCTTCCGTGCGCTCTTTGAGCGGCGAGCGGCGGTCATCACCGTAGCTTTCTGCATCGGCAATAATTTCTTTTTTCAGTAACGTATTTAACTTACGTTCAGAACCCAAAATCGCCTGAAGTTTATCGCGTTCTTTCGCCAACGCATCCTGCTCACCACGGATTTTGACTTCTTCCAGTTTCGCCAAATGACGCAATTTCAGTTCAAGAATGGCTTCTGCCTGCGTTTCGGTTAAGTCAAAACGCTGCATCAATACTGACTTCGGCTCATCTTCATGACGAATAATATGGATGACTTCATCAATATTAAGATAGGCCACCAGCAAACCTTCCAGGATATGCAAACGCTTAAGCACTTTTTCCAGACGGTGATTCAAGCGATTACGCACGGTTTCGCGCCGGAAAACCAGCCATTCACTGAGGATCTCAACCAAACCTTTAACCGCAGGACGGTTATCCAGACCGATCATGTTGAGATTGACGCGATAGCTTTTTTCCAAATCGGTGGTTGCAAACAAGTGGTTCATTACCTGCTCAACATCCACGCGGTTCGTACGGGGAACAATCACCAACCGGGTTGGATTTTCATGATCAGACTCATCACGCAGATCATCTACCATCGGCAACTTCTTCGCCCGCATCTGGCTGGCAATTTGCTCTAATATCTTCGCGCCAGATACCTGATGAGGCAAAGCCGTGATCACGACGTTACTGTCTTCTTTCGACCAAATCGCCCGCATCCGCACCGAACCACGGCCATTTTTGTAGATCTTGCGGATATCTTCTTTTGGCGTGATGATCTCAGCTTCTGTCGGGTAGTCCGGCCCTTTGACATATTCCATCACCTCATCAAGCGATAGATCTGGCTTATCCAGCATGGCAATCAGTGCATTCACGACCTCACGGGCATTGTGTGGCGGGATATCGGTCGCCATACCGACAGCAATCCCCGTGGTGCCATTGAGCAAAATATTGGGCAGACGTGCAGGCAAACACTTAGGCTCCTGCAATGTACCATCAAAGTTTGGCACCCAAGCTACGGTTCCTTGCCCCAACTCAGACAGTAACAATTCGGCATATTTGGACAAACGGGATTCGGTATAACGCATCGCCGCAAAGGATTTTGGATCATCCGGTGCGCCCCAGTTACCTTGTCCATCGACTAACGGATAGCGATATGAGAAAGGCTGTGCCATCAAAACCATGGCTTCATAACAAGCCCCATCGCCATGTGGATGATATTTACCAAGAACATCACCGACAGTACGGGCAGATTTTTTAAATTTGGCGCTGTTGCTCAACCCAAGTTCTGACATCGCATAGACAATACGACGCTGAACAGGCTTTAAGCCATCACCGATAAAAGGCAACGCCCTGTCCATGATGACGTACATGGAGTAATTCAAATAGGCATTTTCAGTGAACGTGTGGAGCGGCTGACGCTCCACACCGTCGTGAGTTATCTCACTCATGTAATAATTTCCTCAGGATCTGTATTGACTATCTTTGCGCTAAACTTCGATATTGATGGAATCGCCCTTCTCTTGCAGCCAATTACGGCGATCTTCTGAACGTTTCTTCGCCAGAAGCATATCCATGACAGAGAGGGTTTCTTGATAATTTTCATCGTCGATAGTCAATTGCACCAGACGGCGAGTGTTAGGATCTAACGTGGTTTCACGCAACTGCATTGGGTTCATTTCACCCAACCCTTTAAAGCGCTGAACGTTCGGCTTGCCCCGCTTGCGGCTCAAACGATCCAAAATGGCGCTTTTTTCCCCTTCATCCAGCGCATAATGTACTTCTTTACCGAGGTCGATGCGATACAGCGGCGGCATTGCCATGTAGACATGCCCACGTTTCACCAATGTCGGAAAATGACGGACAAACAGGGCGCACAGCAATGTAGCAATGTGCAATCCATCAGAGTCTGCATCCGCCAGTATACAAACTTTACCGTAGCGCAGTTGGCTCAAATCTTCGCTGTCTGGATCGATACCAATTGCAACCGAGATATCATGAACTTCCTGCGAAGCCAGCACTTCATCCGAAGAGACTTCCCATGTGTTCAGGATCTTTCCGCGCAGCGGCATGATCGCCTGAAACTCACGATCACGGGCTTGCTTGGCAGAGCCACCCGCAGAATCCCCTTCCACTAAAAACAGTTCAGTAATATTGAGATCTTGCGCAGTACAATCTGCTAATTTACCCGGCAAAGCAGGGCCATTAGTCAGCTTTTTGCGTACCACTTTCTTCGCCGCCCGCATTCTACGCTGCGCACTGGCAATCGCCATTTCAGCGAGTTGCTCTGCATCTTGAATATGCTGGTTCAACCACAAGCTGAATGCATCTTTTACCACACCGGAAACGAAAGCCGCAGATTGGCGGGAAGAGAGGCGCTCTTTGGTTTGGCCGGCAAATTGAGGATCTTGCATTTTAAGGGATAGCACATAAGCACAGCGATCCCAGATATCATCGGCAGAGAGTTTAACCCCACGTGGCAATATATTGCGGAACTCGCAGAATTCACGCATGGCGTCCAACAAACCTTGACGCAAGCCGTTCACATGGGTGCCGCCTTGTACCGTTGGGATCAAGTTGACGTAACTTTCCGTCAATAAATCCCCACCTTCCGGTAGCCAGAGTACTGTCCAGTCAACCGCTTCAGTATCTCCGCTTAATGTGCCGACAAAAGGCGCTTGTGGCAATGTTACCAGCCCGTTGACGGCTTCCAGCAGATAATCTGTCAACCCGTCGGCATAACACCATTTCTGTTCGGTATCGTTGAGTTTGTCTTTAAAAACAATCTCAACCCCCGGACACAGTACCGCCTTGGCCTTCAGCAAATGCGTCAAACGGGTGGCAGAAAAACGGGGCGTGTCGAAATAGCTTTCATCTGGCCAGAAATGGACACTCGTTCCGGTATTGCGTTTGCCACAACTGCCGATGACTTCCAATTCTTGTACTTTCTCACCATTTTCAAAGGCGATTTGGTGTACCTGACTGTTACGGCGAACCGTCACTTCCACGCGCCTGGACAAGGCGTTGACCACCGAGATCCCAACCCCATGCAGGCCACCAGAGAATTGGTAATTTTTATTGGAAAATTTGCCGCCCGCATGCAGGCGGGTCAAAATCAATTCAACAGCAGAAACTTTTTCTTCAGGATGGATATCAACCGGCATACCACGGCCATCATCTATCACTTCCAGAGACTGATCGCTGTGAAGGATTACTTCAATATGCTTCGCGTGACCAGCCAGAGCTTCGTCCACACTGTTATCGATCACTTCCTGTGCCAAATGGTTCGGGCGGGCTGTATCCGTATACATTCCGGGACGGCGACGAACTGGCTCCAGGCCACTGAGGACTTCAATGGCCTCTGCGTTGTAACTAGATTGAGTCATGTTGTAATTCTGTCGGTTGCTTCATTATTAGAGGGCCAATCAGTATTGATCTACTGTTGATAATACCAGTCGTTTACCTATTTTTGGCAATTTTTTTACTATTGCCACTGGTTAGCCCCAAGAAGTCAATGATTTGAGGGAAATAATATTCGAAGCCAATAAAAGCATGATTCCCACCAGATTCAACTGTCTGCCGGCACTGCATCAGGTAAGCAACGGCTTGGCGGTAATCGAGCACTTCATCCCCTGTTTGCTGCAATAACCAAATAAGATCAGGTGATTCCAGCGGGTCAATGTGCATCACTTTGAGATCATGTATATGGCCTGATTCGAGAGTATAGCGCTCTTCGGTATAGGGATTCACGTTTTCCCCAATATAATTCTGAAACAAGTCGAAAGGACGTACCGCAGGATTGACAACCACAGCGGGCAAACTAAAACATTGGGAAAGCCAGATCGCCAGATAACCGCCCAGGGAAGAACCCACCAGCCCGATATTTTCACCGGCGTGCTCCATCACCAGTTCTTCCAGTAAGATGGCTGCATCTTCAGGATACGGGGGTAATTGCGGCACCAACATGTCAATTTCAGGGTGCTGTTGGTGTAACCACGTTTTCAACGCATTCGCTTTCGCTGATTGAGGGGAACTATTGAAACCGTGTAAGTAGAGTAACGTCGACATTAATACCCGTCCGAATTTAAATCCGGGCAAAACTCGTTACTCTTAAGCCTGTGAACCTGTGTCTGCAATTTCGCGTCTTTATTGTTGCCAGCCACAGACAGTTCGAGATAACGCCATCCCGGAGCCACTGTATCAAGCATAAAATTAGTACAATGTGGCTTAAATTGCACACAGGTTGATGGGGTTGCCATAACGCGAATGCCGTTCCACATTTCATCAACTTCTTGGTGGATGTGCCCACACAGCATGGCTTTCACCTGGGTTTTTCCTTTCAAACACTCTGATAATTCGGGAGCATTACGCAAACTGTGCTGATCCAGCCATGTGCATCCAGACGGAATCGGGTGATGGTGAAGCATAATAATTGTGTGGCGATCACTGTGCTCATCCAGGCATTTTTTCATCCACTCAAGCTGATAATCCGTCAATTCACCATGAGGAACACCTTGCACTTGACTGTCCAGCATAATCAACTGCCAATGCTGTCCGATAACTATCTGCTTGGAAGGTGAAATACCTGCTGCTGCCAACGTGTCAACCATTGCGGGTTGATAATCGTGATTACCGGGTAACCAAACACAAGGAGCAGATAAACGGGCAATGCCCTCAGCAAAATGCTGGTAAGCATTGATGGTCTGATCCTGTACCAAGTCACCTGTCGCCACTATCAAATCAATATCGAGATTTTGCTGTAAAATCCTATCTAATACAGCATGATAACTGCGATAGGTATTGACTCCCAGCAATGAGTCTCCCTTATTAGCAAAAAGGTGCGTGTCGGTAATTTGCAGTATTCTGGCTGTGGCACCTTCTGCCACAGGTACTTCAAGCAGGCTTTCCAAAGGGTTTCCTTTTCCTATCGATCATAAGGCTTATTTTAACGTGTCTTGATGCAAAAGATCTGCTGGCTGGGGCACACTTCCCATTTTCCAACATAAATCAGGAATGATTATCCAACCACTTTTTCCTAAGTTTTTCATGGTTCAATGCCAGCCACTGTATTGCAATAACTGAAGCCGCATTATCAATAATGCCCTCTTCTACCCACTGATAGGCTTGATCACGACTCACAACCAGAACGCGAATATCTTCATGTTCACCTTCCAGACCATGAACCCCTGACGCGGTGGTGGCATCAACTTCACCGGCAAAGATATGCATGCGCTCTGTCGTACCACCTGGGCTGGAAAGATAACTTAATGCAGGCTGGCAGCGCTTAACCTCAATGCCTGCTTCTTCCACGGCTTCACGACGGACGACCTGTTCAGCGTCTTCTCCTTCTTCGATCATGCCGGCAATCACTTCCAACAGCCACGGCGTATGACGGGTTTCAATCGCCGGAATACGGATTTGTTCAATCAAAACAACTTCATCGCGCACCGGATCATAAGGCAACAAAACGCCGGCATGACCTCGCTCAAAAACTTCACGTTTAATGATTTCACTCCAACCACCGCGAAATAGGCGATGCTTGAATTGATATTCAGTCATTTTAAAAAAACCGCGATAAAGCGTTTTTTGAGAAATAACTTCGATATCTTGTTTAGTAAAAGTATATGGCGAGGCAAGGTTTTTACTCATAAAATGTCCTGATTAGTTTTTAAAATTTCCTATTATTAAAAGGTATTTTTTCATATTGATCTAAATAAATTCATTTTGATGATACAAACAAGCAGAGAAATGAGGCAATATGGCACAAACAGCCACCCTACCCTGCTGGCATTCTCTGCTAGAATCTGTGGTATCCGTTTTTATGCAGAGGCAACTTAAGCAAAATAGCTGCACAACAAGGAACGCAAATGAAAAAATTGCTCTCTCTTTTTATCGCTATGAATCTGGTAGGTTTTAGTACTTCAAGCCATGCTGCGGATTTACTCCAGATTTATCAGCAGGCGAAAGAAACAAACCCTGAATTGCTTAAGGCACAAGCTGACCGCAATTCAGTAGTTGAAAAGATTAATCAAGCTCGTAGTACTTTATTGCCTCAATTGGGGCTGAATGCGGGTGTCAATTATGGCAAGGGCTTTCGCGATGCCAGAAATTCAGAATCTCATGGCACAAGTGCGAGTCTGCAACTGACGCAAACCATCTTTGATATGGCAAAATGGAATCATCTGAGTCAAGCAGAGAAAAATGCGGGTATTGAAGACATCAAATATCAAGCAGCTCAACAGCAATTAATTCTCAACACTGCACAAGCCTATTTTGACGTTCTGAATAAAATCGATACATTGACATTTACCGAAGCGCAAAAAGCTTCACTGTACCGTCAACTGGATCAAACCACTCAGCGTTTTAATGTCGGTCTGGTTGCCATTACTGACGTGCAGAATGCCCGCGCTCAATATGACTCGATTCTGGCAGCCGAAGTTTCTGATCGCAACAACCTGGAGAATGCGCTGGAAAAACTGCGTATGATTACAGGCACTTACCACCCACAGTTGGCTGCATTAACTATTGATCAGTTCAAAACCAAACAACCAGAATCGGCTGATGAAGTGCTAAAAGAAGCAGAAACCCGTAACCTGAACCTGCTGTCAGCCCGCTTAATGCAAGATCTAAGACGCGAACAAATCAAAGAAATGCAGACAGGCTATATGCCAACGGTTAATTTAAGCGCAGATACAAGTATTTCTAACGATCATACGCGCGGAAATCAACGAATAGATGAGTATAGAGGCGGTAATAGCGTTAAGCTATCTTTGAACTTACCGCTATTCAGTGGCGGAGCTACCTATTCTCAAGTAGAACAAGCGAAATATAATTTTGTCAGCGCCAGTCAGGACTTGGAAAATACGTATCGTAAAGTTACACAAGAAGTGCATTCTTCCACTAATAACATTGCTGCTGCGATCAGTAGTGTTGACGCTAACAAGCAAGCGGTACTCTCTGCGCAAAGTTCATTGGATTCAATGGAAGCCGGTTATCAGGTAGGAACCCGCACAATCGTCGATGTGCTGGATTCGACAACTAAACTTTATCAAGCCAAGCAGAACCTGTCTAAGGCACGTTACGACTATTTGCTTTCCCTGTTACAGAACAGACAGGCGCGCGGCGTTTTGAATGAAAATGATTTGATAGAGTTGAATAAGATGCTAGGCACACAAATCTCAACCTCTGCCAACAGTATCATTAAAGAGATGAAAACGCCGTCAGTTCGCTGAATTAATGCACTATCGTTCTCAATTGAAAAACGTTATATTAAAAACGCTATACTAATAGAAAGCAGCCCGCGATTGCGTGGGCTGCTTTTTAGCACATCCCTGAGAGCCGCTCCCATTGAGCACAATAAAATGGGGTAAGGCTCTTAATCTTAATCAAAGACCTTCAAGATGGATGCCCCTATGACAATGAAACGGACAAAAGAGATAAACCGCGATTCTTTCCGTAAAACGTGGCGAAGCTATCGCCTGACACCTGTAGCGCTTGCTGTCAGTGCTGTTTTTATGCTCTCTGCCTGTGAACAAAACGATGAAACGGTGTCACTCTATACGAATGCCGACGAGTGCTCCCAGGCGAATCCTTCTCAAAGCGAACAATGTAAGACCGCCTACAACAACGCCCTGACAGAAGCGGAAAAAACCGCACCAAAATATGCGACTCGCGAAGAGTGTGTGGCTGAATTCGGTGAACAACAATGTACGCAAACCCCGGCTCAGGCGGGTGTCGGTCAGCAGGCTCAGGCACAAAGCAGTAGCAGCAGTTTCTGGATGCCTTTGATGGCAGGTTATATGATGGGGCGCTTAATGGGCGGCAGCTCTGCACCATCACAACCGCTGTTCACATCACAATCGGCTTCCAGCCCAGCCAATGGCAAGTTTGTTGATGCAACAGGTAAAAGCTATGGCCCGGCCACCGCAGGCGGTCGCAGCATGACCGTGCCAAAAACCGCAATGGCACCAAAACCGGCCACCACAACTACGATTACCCGTGGTGGGTTCGGTGAATCCGTGGCGAAACAATCTGCCATGCAGCGTTCGTCTGCCAGCTCAAGCTCCAGCTCTTCCCGTTCTATGGGTGGTTAATTAAAGATGAAACGCATTAGTATTACCGAGCGCCAGGATTGGCGCGAAAAAGCAGCAGAGTTTGGTTTTAATTTTCACACCATGTATGGTCAACCTTACTGGAGTGAAGATGCTTATTACCAGTTCACCCTGGATCAAATTGAAGAAATTGAAGAGGCAACAGCAGAACTGCACCAAATGTGTTTGCAGGTCGTGGAAAAAGTGGTCGATAGTGAAGAGTTACTGACCAAATTCCAGATCCCAAAACACTGTTGGGAATTTATCCGCTCTTCATGGGTCACCAGTCAACCCTCGCTCTATTCCCGTCTGGATTTAGCCTATGATGGCAAAAATCCCCCCAAATTGCTGGAAAACAATGCCGATACCCCAACGTCACTGTATGAATCGGCTTTCTTTCAGTGGATCTGGCTGGAAGACCAGATAAATGCCGGTAATCTGCCGTCAAATGCTGATCAGTTCAACAGCCTGCAAGAAAAGCTGATTGAGCGTTTTGCACAGTTACGTGAAAAACATGGGTTTGGCCTGCTGCACATGGCCTGCTGTCAGGATACTGAAGAAGATCGTGGTACCATCCAATATTTGCAGGATTGTGCTGCGGAAGCCGATATTCCTACCGAGTTCCTGTTTATTGAGGATATCGGGTTGGGTGAGAAAGGGCAGTTTACTGACTTGCAGGATCAAGTGATCAGTAACCTGTTTAAGCTGTACCCGTGGGAATTTATGCTGCGTGAGATGTTTTCTACCAAGCTGGCTGATGCGGGTGTCCGTTGGCTGGAGCCAGCATGGAAAAGCATTATCTCCAACAAAGCACTGCTACCAATGCTGTGGAAAATGTTCCCAAATCATCCTAACCTGCTGCCTGCCTATTTTGCGGATGAACGCCCTTCAGACATGAACAGCTATGTTATTAAGCCACTGTTCTCCCGCGAAGGGGCCAATATTCGCATCATTGAAAACGGCCGTGAAATTGCCAGTGCGGATGGCCCTTATGGGGAAGAAGGGATGATCATCCAACAGTTCCACGCATTACCGAAATTTGAGGGTAACTATACGCTGGTCGGTAGCTGGTTGGTGGATGATCAATCTGCGGGTATCTGTATCCGTGAAGACCGCGAGTTGATTACTCAAGATTTATCACGCTTCTACCCGCATATTATTTTGGATTGATTCAATCAGCCAATCTGAATCGATAACATACTTAAAGAGCCGTCTTCAATCCCTTCAACTGGCGTTGAAATTGGCTCTTTTTTATTCCATGTCCCCATCACATACAGCAATGGCAGAAAGTGTTCTGGTGTTGGGTTAGACAATTGACCATCTTTCCTGTCCAAAGCATTAAACAGAGGATGAGGCTCTTCCAGGCTGGTTAAACTTTCACGCACACACTGCTCAAAAGAGAGTGCCCAAGAAAAAGGTTCTGCTCCCAATTTTGCGCCTGGCAGGTTATGTACAATATTTCCACTCCCTATGATTAAGACACTTTCATCTCGCAGTAAAGCTAATTTTTCACCTATTTCATAATGAAAAGAAGCAGGTTGATTGCGATCCATGCTCAGTTGGATAACTGGAATATCAGCATCAGGATACATTTTTGCTAATATCCCCCAGGATCCGTGATCCAATCCCCATTCTTCAAAATCAGTCTCGACCTCAATCGGTTCAAGAATATCCTGTACCAATACAGCCAGTTCAGGAAAACCTTTAGCCGGATACTGTTTTTCATGTAATTCTCTGGGAAAGTTACCAAAATCGTGGATAGTTCTGGGCTGTGACATCGCTGTAACGGCTGTACCATTCGTGTACCAGTGCGCAGAAATCACCAGAATCGCCCTTGGTCTGGGTAATTTCTTCCCCAGTTCAAACCAAGCGCGTGAGTAACAGTTATCTTCAATGGCATTCATTGGGCTACCATGACCAATGAATAGAGCAGGCATTCTCAGGAGACTCATTTTCCGCCCCTTATACAACAAATTAAACATTCGAATAGTGAATTCGGATTATGATAGAAAAATTATGACAGGATTAAGACATTCCTTCCTTGAATATCGTCAATCAAAAATGATGAAGTGTCTTAGAAATACTGAAAGGCTACAGGGTGTGGACTGTAGCCTTTCAAAGTACATGCGTGCGCGTGTGTGTCTCTTCCCAGTATTCCTTTTAAAATCCGTTAGCTGGCTACCTTTGCCATTTTTAAGCGGTAATCCACCAAATCTTCAATCGTGACTACCGGCATATTATGCTGTTTTGCAAATTCAATCACTTCAGGGGCGCGGGCCATTGAACCATCATCATTCGTCAATTCACATAACACGCCTGCTGGTTTGAACCCCGCCATTTTGACCAAATCAATGGTCGCTTCGGTATGACCACGGCGGGTTAAAACCCCTCCTGACTGCGCGCGCAGTGGAAAAACGTGTCCGGGTCGGCTCAGATCACTGGGTTGTGCGTCATCTGCAATAGCAGCCCGGATCGTGGTAATGCGATCTGCCGCAGACACACCTGTTGTCACGCCTTGTGCCGCTTCAATGGAGACGGTGAAAGCGGTTTGATATTGGCTGGAATTATTTTCCACCATCATGGGCAGTTTTAACTGCTGACGGCGTTCTTCGGTCAAGCACAGGCAAACAATTCCACTACCGTGGCGGATAGTTAATGCCATTTGTGCTACCGTCATTGTTTCGGCAGCGAAAATCATATCACCTTCATTTTCACGATTTTCGTCATCCAGTACCATCACGCCCTGACCCGCACGCAAAGCAGCAAGCGCACGTTCAACACGTTCAAATGGCGTTCCATATGAGGAAAGTAGCGTCTGATTCATGGTAAAGAAACCTCTTTAAATGTATGGATTACCAGAATCAGGGCAATTTTGAGGAGTTTGTGCTGCACCAAAATACGGCAACAAAAACAACAGACGAGCGCGAACACTCGATTGATGCTGTTATTCTCTCCCATCCGGACTATCACCGTCGGCTCCAGAATCACACTGGATCTGCTGACCTCTGTTCTATCCCCAAAAAACAAAGGGATAATGACAAACAGAGCGCTCGCGGGCTGCATAAAATGATCATTCGATATTTCATGTTACCGCCGGTAGGGACTTTCACCCTGCCCTGAGATAAACAATTTCACTATAGCGCTAATAATCGGCAGGAGCAATCAGCAAAATCAAATATGAAACCTGACTCTCAATCATTTATGCTTTCGCCATAGGGTATTAAAATATTGCTAATACCGTTACGCTATGAAACATTATTACATCATACAAAGGATGATCATCATGCTCGATCCAAAGAAAATTGAACAAATTGCTCGCCAGCTCCACAATGCCATGCCGAAAGGTGTCAAAGAATTTGGCGATGATGTGGAAAAAAAATTGCGGGCTGTTCTGCAATCCCAGTTGAGCAAGTTAGATCTTGTGAACCGCGAAGAATTTGATGTTCAGACACAAGTCTTGTTGCGCACCCGTGAAAAACTGACCGCAATGGAACAACGCTTGAATGAATTGGAAACTCGCCTCGAAGAAGCAGGCAAGAAAACTCAGCAAGCTGAATAATGCGGCAAGAGAGAATGCCATGAAGACAATTGCGTGAGGTAATATGCCGCTATGCGCCAAAAAGCATAACGGCACATAATGCCAAACTTACTGGTTCTTAATGGTTTTGATGATATTGGTTGTGGAAATACCATCTTCGAAGTTTAATACCTTAACTTCGCCACCCGCCGCCCAAACTTCTTCACTACCGGCGATCTCTTCAGGCTTATAATCACCACCTTTGACCAAAATATCTGGCAGGATACCGGCGATTAAGCGCTGCGGTGTATCCTCCTCAAATGCCACAACCCAGTCCACAGATTCCAGCGCTGATAACACTACCATACGTTGTTCCAGCGGATTCACCGGGCGGGTTTCCCCCTTCAGGCGCTTAGTGGATGCATCACTATTGACGGCAACGATCAAACGATCCCCCAATTTACGCGCATTAGACAGATATGAAACGTGTCCCGCATGGAGGATATCAAAACAACCATTCGTCATGACAATCCGTTCGCTACGCTGGCGCGCCTGTGTAACGGCTTCTTTCAGTTTGGCTTCATTCATTGCACCAAATCCAGTTTCTGCGCGTCCACGCACCGCATTTTCCAGCTCAACCGATGACACAGTGGACGTTCCCAATTTGCCAACCACCACACCCGCTGCCGCATTGGCAAGGTAACAGGCTTCGTTTAACGGCTTACCCGCAGCTAATGCCGTTGCCAATACACCGATCACCGTATCTCCTGCGCCAGTGACATCAAAGACTTCCTGTGCCTGAGTCGGCAAATGCAGGGGCGCCTGCCCAACCTGCAATAAACTCATGCCCCGTTCAGAACGTGTGATCAGCAGTGCTTTCAGTGCCAAATCCTGCACCAGTTTCATGCCTTTCTGCACCAAATCATCATCATCCTGGCAGTGTCCTACCACGGCTTCAAACTCTGACATATTTGGCGTCAGCAATGTTGCGCCACGATAGCGACTAAAATCGCTGCCTTTTGGATCGATAAGCACAGGAACATTAGCTTCATTGGCGAGCTTAATCATCGCCTGAATCTGGTTTAGCGCTCCTTTAGCGTAATCCGACAGTACCAACGCGCCAATATGTGGCAAGGATTGCTGAATTTTTTCCAGCATCGGCTGGGCATCTATATTCTGGAAGCCCTCTTCAAAATCCAGACGCAGCAATTGCTGATTACGCGATAAGACACGCAGTTTCGTGATAGTTGGATGAGTTGGGACAGAAACAAAATCACAACGGACTTTCACACTACTGAGTTTTTCATTCAACGCCCGCGCCGCATCATCAATGCCCGTCAAACCTACCAAACGTGAATTCGCCCCCAAGGAAGCAATATTCATGGCGACATTAGCCGCACCACCAGGACGCTCTTCTATGGTTTCAACCTTAACCACCGGGACGGGCGCTTCCGGTGAAATGCGGCTAGTTGGACCATACCAATAGCGATCTAACATAACATCGCCAACAACCAAAACACCTGCGCGGTGAAAATCCGGGAGTGTTACTTTCATCCCATGCTCCAAATATCAAAATAAACTGTTGCGGATATTACCATAACCAAACTTAGTGCCAGCAAACTCAGGAAAAGCGACTGCGTCAGCAGCGATATTCTAACCATTTTTGCCAGCTATCACGTACCAATGCTTGCTGCTGGCTGAAATGTCCAACGGAAACTCGGCTGGATAACGCTTGCAACGCTAAATGATGCAATGCATCACGCATGGTAATGTAAGCCTGCGTCAGCGCCATCGCCTCCTGCTCATCCATAATATTATGCTGCGCCATTAATTCGAAAATTCGTACATTATCAGACCAACGGGTCAGCCTGGCATTTTCTGGTGCATAACGCAGCACCAGATACTGAGCAATAAATTCAATATCCGTGATCCCTCCCGGATCAGCTTTAATATCAAATTGCCCGTGTTGATGGCTGCCCAGGTGCCGATGCATTTTTTCTCGCATCTCACGCACCTGTTGGCGCAAAAGAGCGGGATCACGGGGAAGGCATAAAGTTTCACGGCGAATGCGTTCAAAATCATGGCGTATTTTCTCATCACCGAAAACCATGCGTGCACGAACCAGTGCCTGATGTTCCCAGGTCCACGCCTCATTTTTTTGGTAATCATCAAAGGCTTCAACGGTACTGACCAACATCCCTGACTCACCGGATGGCCGCAAACGAGCATCAACATCATACAATACCCCTGACGCCGTGCGGGTGCTGAACAAATGCAGGATACGTTGGGCAAGACGCAAATAAAATTGGCGGGATTCAATGGAACGGGCGCCGTCTGTCATCATCCCCATCGGGCAATCCAGCAAAAACACCAGATCCAAATCAGAGCCATAACCGAGTTCCCAACCACCCAATTTGCCATAACCAATAATGGCAAAGCCCAATCCCTGCTGTTGGGATAAATGAGCAGGTGCACCATAGCGCTTTACCATTTGGTTCCACGCCAACCGTACAACAGCCTCAATAATGGCTTCCGCCAGATAAGTCAGGTGATCACTCACCTTCATCACAGGCAAAACGCCCGCAATATCTTCTGCCGCGATCCGCAATAACTGCGCCTGCTTAAATTGGCGCAAAGCTTCCAGCAATTGTTCTTCATCATCTTCTGGAATGCGTAACAGATATTGATAAAGTTCATCGCAATATGCGTCTATCGGTAACGGCTGATACAGCGATTTAGGATCGAGCAGCTCATCCAGCAACACGGGGTGACGAGCAAGCTGGCTGGCGATCATCGGAGAAGCAGCACAGAGCCGGATAACATGAATCATGACCTGTTCTGATTCCAGTATCAGCTCCAGATAAGTCGTGCGGCTGACGATACTGAGCAACAAAGAAGTCATCCGCGCCAAAACGATCTCGGTATCTTCCCTGGCTGCAATTTTTGCCAACAAGCGTGGCATCAGCTGGTCAAGCACATCCCTTCCCCGTGGGCCGATGGTGCGCTTACTGACGTCCTGACGGAAAAGCACTATGACATCAAGCATTTTCCGGGCTTTTTCTTTATCAAGATGAGGAATCAATGCGATAAGTTCGTCTGTGTGTAACGCTTCCTGCCATAAGCCCTTGAACGGGATATGGCCGGACTCTTCACTATGCTCTTCTATTTCATCGCCAATCAACTGTTGGAAAATACTTCGCACCGCACTCATTTTGCGCTCGGTTTCTGCCATCAATTCAGCCCAGTTGACAAAATTCATGCCCCAGGAGAGACGGGCACGATCCAACGCGTTATCCGGTAAGGTTTGCGTTTGTTGGTCACGAATAGATTGCAGCAAGTTTTCAAGCCGCCGTAAAAACAGGTAACTTTCCTCAAGCTGCTTTAACGGTTCCGCTGGCAATAAAGCCAAATCATCGATAGCCTTCAATATCGGCAACAAAGAACGAGATTGCAGGCTCGGCTCCCTTCCTCCACGGATAAGCTGAAAAACCTGAGTGATAAACTCAATTTCACGAATTCCGCCTGCGCCTAATTTTATATTGTCTTTTAATCCCCGCCGGCGGACTTCCCGTTCAATCATGCCTTTCATATTGCGCAAGGATTGAATTGCACTAAAATCGATATAACGGCGGAAGACAAACGGTCGCAACATCTGGCGCAGTTCCTGACAATAAACCTGATCATCATGGCCCAAAATGCGCGCTTTCACCAAAGCATAACGCTCCCAGTCACGCCCTTGTTCCTGATAATAATCTTCCAATGCCGGAAAACTGAATACCAAAGGACCACTGTCACCAAATGGACGTAATCGCATATCAACACGATAAACAAATCCATCCACGGTTTGTTGAGCCAGTGCCTTAATTAATTTCTGTCCTAATCGGGTAAAGAACTGGGAATTATCCATTTCCCGACGCCCACCTTGCGTTACGCCATTTTCTGGATACGCAAAAATGAGGTCAATATCAGAAGAAAAATTAAGCTCCCCGCCGCCCAATTTTCCCATGCCCAAGATCAGCAGCGGCTGTACCACTCCATCACTATTGGCAGGCGTTCCCCAATCCTGACAACAACGCAGATAAAGCCAATCACGGGCGGCTATAATCAAGGTTTCGGCCAACATGCTTAATTGCTGTAATGTCTGTTCTGTCGTACTGCTTTGCAATGCCTGTGACCAGGCAATCCTGACCAGTATCCGATGGCGGAAAAGACGTAAACCCCGCATCAAACCATTTTCATCATTTACCGCCAGCAGCGCTTGTCCCAGCCAATGGGAATAATGTTGCCACTCTTGTGGTTGGGGAGGATTTTGGCGAATATCCTCTAGCCATGCAGGATGTGATAACACGTTTTCTGTTACAAATTCACTCAATGACAGCACCGCCTGTTCATCAGGTGTAAAAGGCGTGATTGTTTCCCCTAATGACGGAAGATCCGCAACAATATGCTGTAATTGTTCGGTTAAAAGTGATGAAAGTGGCCGCATAACGGGTTTTTCCTTATGACCGTTTTTTAATAACAAAAGGGAATTATCGGGATTGAGCCAGCAACCACTGCATTAATGCCAGCTTACATTGCAACCAAGAAGCGCTATAACACAACGTTTCTGCCTGTGAATAGTTCATAGATAAAACAACTTTTAATTCCGGCAATAAATCGGCTAATACCCCCAAGAGCGGCAAACGGTCTGTCTGTCTTTCGGTCAGTTTTATCATCCATTGCAGAACCTGCGCTAATCCCGTTTTACCTTCCGGCAAACCCGCCAGCCATCCTTCTTCTTGCGCCTGCCATTGCGCCAAAATTTCAGGCAGAAGCACAGACAATGGCTGCTGCCATTCCAACGCATTCGGTACTTTTGGTAATATCTTACAAGGCAAACCATGAACAAGCGCATAGCCCCGTGCCGCCTTGCTTTTATCGGCTAAACGCAGGCCATTCTGTGATGCCAGTCTGTTTGCCAATGACAGCATATCGATGATATTTCCATTTTTTAGTTCCAGTTCAAACTCACAAATGGGCAAAGTTTGATCTCCTGAATCTTTATTGCCAGAAAAAATGCTCCCCTGATCCAGCACGACTTCAATTTCACTTTCTCCATAGGTCACAAGCCATTTTTCACGGTTAAAGTCAGTGCTGAATAATTCCGTCAATTGTGCCTGTAGAGCGACGAGATCGGTATTTTCAGGCCAGATATGGTCGGGAAACAGTGTCAGGTCTAATTTAGGTTGGTACAAAAGGATATTGAATTCAGGGCGTTGGTGTAACCCACCTATCACTTTACCGGCGGTTTTGATGGTCATCTCATAGTGCCCATCAAACCCACGGATACGCAACCCCATATCCCAACGCCGCAATTGATTATCAGGCGTCTCAAAATAAATATTAGTCAGGTGCTGTGGTGAAGTGTAATCATGAGGAAACTGAAATAACTGCCGGCAAACGGCCGATATCGCATCAGGCTTCACGGACAGTTTCAATTCTATTTCTACAGAACTCATATTTTTTATTCCTCAATGGATATTACAGAATTTTTTCTTAACCTTGTTCACACTTTCTTTCACAGAAGAAAAACTTTTCACAGAAGAGAAAAATAAACCACAATAGGGTGTTATCTCAACAAACATCACTTTTACTTCACCAAAAAAACCTCAAAAGGCGTGTATTCGGCCAGTTGATATCGCATTCATTCTGGTTTACTGATTGCACCCACAAACTTAACTCTTTACTATCTCTTGAGTAGTTTAAATCACGATTGATCCATACACAGAGAACAGTTGAGCACAGAATGCAAAAACTACATCGATTATTTATTTTGTTACTGAGTTTTACTCTTCCATTATCCGTACACGCTGAAGAAAAGCGCTATGTTTCCGATGAGTTATCAGCTTACATTCATAGCGGCCCAAGCACTAAAAACCGCATCATTGGCTCATTGAATGCCGGCGAAGAGGTCACATTAGTCAGCCCTAAATCAGATAATGGTTTCTTGCAAATTCAAGACAGCAAAGGGCGTACAAGCTGGATACTCGCCAATGAACTCAGCGCTATTCCAAGCCTGCGTGAACGCCTTCCTGCAATGGAACAAGAGATCAAAACACTCACTGAAAATCTGGCCACCATTGACGATAAATGGAATAAGCGCACCGCTGAGTTGCAGAACAAAGTGGCAAACAGCGATAAGATCATCCGTGATCTGAAAAAAGAGAATGCCCAGCTCCAGAGCAAATTAACCGTGGCTGAGAAAAAGGTAGAAGTTGCCAATTTGCAGTTAGATGATAAACAAAGAGAGATCATCTTGCAGTGGTTTACCTATGGCGGTGGAGTTGCAGGCATTGGCCTGATTTTGGGGCTTATATTGCCACACATTATCCCTCGCCGAAAAAAGAAAGATCGTTGGATGAGCTGATTTAAGGAAATAAGCGTGAAAGTCTATTTGGTTGGCGGCGCCATTCGCGATCAATTATTGGGTTTGCCCGTCACTGAACGGGACTGGGTTGTCGTTGGCAGCACCCCAGAGGAACTATTGTCTCAGGGGTATCAACAAGTTGGTAAGGATTTTCCTGTCTTCTTGCATCCCAAAACCCATGAAGAGTATGCGCTGGCACGTACGGAAAGGAAATCAGGTCAGGGATATACCGGTTTTAGCTGTTATGCCGCGCCCGATGTGACGCTGGAAGAAGATCTGCTGCGCCGTGATTTAACGATTAACGCTATTGCACAAACTCGTGAAGGTGCATTGATCGATCCCTATCAGGGTGCCAATGATCTCAAAAATCGTATCTTGCGCCATGTCTCTCTTGCGTTCGCCGAAGATCCATTACGTGTGCTGCGTTTGGCTCGTTTTGCTGCCCGTTTTGCCCATCTAGGCTTTGCAATCGCACCAGAGACCCAAACGCTCATTACAGAAATGGTCGCAAGTGGTGAATTATCCTCATTGACCCCTGAACGCGTTTGGCGGGAAACTGAAAAAGCGCTCACTTCACAATCACCACAAGTCTATTTTCAGATTCTGCGTGATTGCGGAGCATTGGCTGTACTCTTTCCTGAAATCGATAATCTGTTTGGCGTTCCTCTGCTTGAACATGATACCGGACTTCATTCATTGCGAGTGTTGCAAATATCCACCCAATTGAGCGAAGAGACAGACATTCGTTTCGCCTCACTATGTAGCCATATCGAAATAATGCCACTAAAACAAATGGGTGAACACCTGCGCATTCCCAACTCGGCACGCGACCTGGCCACGATGGTGACGCAATATCACAATTGGGTACATACCGTAGAACAATTACCGCCAGAAACCTTACTGAGCTTGTTTAATGCCGTGGATGCCTGGCGCAAACCACAACGCATTGAACAGCTGATTACCTGTAGTGAAGCCGACTATCGTGGATACCCGGGAACAGAAACTGCATCTTATCCACAAGCGGATTATTTACGTAAAATGTTTGCCATTGCCAGCCAGGTCAGTGTCCAGGAAGTGATTGCCCGTGGATTTCAGGGAGCCGAGATTCGCACAGAATTGGAACGACAACGACACATTGCCATCGCAGGCTGGAAACAACCATCGATTGATTAAGTTCCCCCATCAATTTAGCGTCCCAGGTCATTAATTAAATTGGGACGCTTTTTCAATTAGCCCGTACTTCGCTCAATCACTACGCCGACACTTTTTGCATGTGCAACTGCACCTGGTTTACTGACTTTAACCTTGACCCAAGGCGAATGAAATTGGTTCAGCAAGATACCCGCAACTTCTTCTGCAACCCGTTCTACCAGCGCAAAACGTTGGCTTGCCACATGATTAATAATCGCCTCACTCACCTTGGCATAATCCAGACAGTGCTCAACATTATCACTGGAAGAGGCGCGTTTGTTATCCCATCCCATTTCGATATCGAACACTAATTTCTGTTTAATTGTTTGTTCCCAATCATAAACACCAATAGTGGTCATCACGGTTAATTCTTCAATAAATACGATATCCATCACGACCTTTTCCCCATTTTTCGGTTCGCCGGATACCACTTCCGACGAAATGTGCGTATTATCCATTGTTAGACTTAAGAAAACGACCCTTATTCATTGGAGATATCTTATGAGTGCAATCGCGCTTGGCATGATCATCTTCGCGTACTTATGTGGCTCTATATCCAGCGCGATATTGATCTGCCGCTTGGCAGGGCTTCCCGATCCCCGTCAGCATGGTTCTGGCAACCCCGGGGCAACAAATGTACTGCGCATTGGTGGTAAATGGGCTGCATTGGCCGTGTTGATTTGTGATGTCCTAAAAGGGCTAATACCGGTCTGGCTGGCATACAAACTCAACGTTTCCCCGTTTTATTTAGGTATTACTGCCATTACTGCCTGTCTCGGGCATATTTATCCCATTTTCTTCCATTTCAAGGGAGGAAAAGGCGTTGCAACCGCTTTCGGTGCCATTGCTGCCATCGGTTGGGATCTGATGGGACTGATCGCGGGGACATGGATGCTAACAGTGCTGTTAAGCGGCTACTCCTCATTGGGCGCCATTGTCAGTGCATTAATTGCCCCTTTCTACGTCTGGTGGTTCAAACCTGAATTCACTTTTCCCGTTGCCATGCTGTCATGTCTGGTACTTGTGCGTCATCACGATAATATTCAACGCCTGTGGCGAGGGCAGGAAAGCCGCATCTGGCAGAAATTGAAAAAGAAACAGGAACTGACCGATAAAGAGAAAACTCAAGCAATTAAAGAGCAAGAGCAGCAAGAGGACTGACGTGGAGAACGCCTATGAGAGTACTTGTTTATCATGGCGTCGGCAAAATACGCGGGGCAGAAAAATAAAACAGCAACTCATTGAGTAATATAACGAAATAGTCCGCCTATATGCGTAAATTGCATTTGGCTTTTTAAACTGCGATGTATTTCACTGATTAACCTGATAATTAAAAGGCTGAGTAGCAAACAGCACTCAGCCCATATCAAGCAACGTCTTGTATTATTACTTTTGCAAAGCAGGAAGATCTGCCAACGGCCAACGTGCTTTCACCGTTACACCCAATTCACCGACAGTCCCCCCTTGCAAACGGATCATGCCAGCCAGTGCGATCATTGCCCCGTTATCAGTACAGAATTCAGGTCGGGCATAGAAGACTTCTCCTCCCAGCTTTTCCATCACTTCCTGCATCTTAGTACGCAAGGTTCGGTTTGCACTCACTCCGCCCGCCATCACCAGACGTTTGAACCCCGCCTGTTCCAACGCTCGTTTGCACTTAATGGCTAGTGTGTCCACGACGGCATCTTCAAATGCACGGGCAATATCCGCCTTAGTTTGCGCATCCTCAGCCATATCATGACCATGAATGTTATTGCGGATGGTATTCGCTGCGAACGTTTTCAGACCAGAGAAACTGAAATCCAACCCAGGACGATCGGTCATCGGCCGGGGAAAAACGAAACGCCCAGCCTTACCCAGCTGTGCCATACGGGAAAGCACTGGCCCGCCGGGGTAATCCAACCCAAGCAGCTTGGCTGTCTTATCAAAAGCCTCGCCGGCAGCATCGTCAATGGATTCACCCAACAGTTTATATTCACCGATACCCGTCACACTGATAAGCTGGGTATGCCCCCCTGAAACCAGTAAGGCGACAAAAGGAAACTCAGGACGGTTTTCTTCCAGCATCGGTGCCAACAAATGGCCTTCCATATGATGCACGGGAATAGCCGGTACATCCCATGCAAATGCCAGTGAACGCCCAATGGTTGCCCCAACCAGCAACGCACCAACCAATCCCGGCCCGGCAGTGTAAGCCACTGCATCGATGTCTTTACTCGTCAGACCCGCTTCCTTCAAAGCTGCCTGAATCAAAGGAACCGTTTTACGAATGTGGTCACGGGACGCCAGTTCAGGCACAACACCACCATAATCAGCATGTAGCTTGACCTGACTGTATAATTGATTGGCTAGCAGACCGGTTTTGTCGTCATAAATTGCGATTCCGGTTTCATCGCAAGACGTTTCTATACCTAAAACTCGCATTGCACTTTTCGTCTCGTCGTCTCGTCGTCTCGTCGTCTCGTGTCTCGTTGTTTGGTCATACATTCGCATTCCTTTCAACGCGCAATAGTGTAACACCATCTATTGTTAAATTCTCTGCCGACACGCTTTCCATATCAACATTCACGCCGCTGAGTCCATTACAGGCTGGCTATTTTTTCTGTTTAGTCTATAATCAATGCCCTACTTGAATATCCTGTGTGGTTAATGTTAATAACGTCGGTATCAGGCTGCATTTTTATATATATACAAAAATGCATCCCACAACCCGTGGCGTTATCGGTTTCAATTTTCCTCGGCACTTTACAAGGCCGTGTTCATTGAAGTAAAATTCCGCACCATTTTAAAGACGGCTGGCACTATCACGCCAGCGACAAACCCGATTTCTATTGAGGTGAGAGGCACATGCCAGTAATTAAAGTACGTGAAAACGAGCCATTTGACGTAGCGCTGCGTCGCTTCAAGCGTTCTTGCGAGAAAGCAGGCGTATTAGCCGAAGTTCGTCGTCGTGAATTCTATGAAAAACCAACGACTGAGCGCAAACGCGCTAAAGCTTCTGCTGTTAAGCGTCATGCTAAGAAGCTAGCTCGCGAAAACGCACGCCGCACTCGTTTGTACTAATCTTCGCGGTCAGTCCGCTTAGTGTTTGTATTAACAAACTACTGCTGTTAAAGGCCGTGCTTTCCCAAAGGAAGCGCGGCTTATTCTCGTTCATCAACAGGCGGAAAAGGGCTTATGGCTGGACGAATTCCACGCGCATTTATCAATGACTTATTAGCAAGAACCGATATCATTGATTTGATCGATGTTAGGGTGCCTTTGAAAAAGAAAGGCAAAAACCATCAAGCGTGCTGTCCTTTTCATAACGAAAAAACCCCTTCATTCACTGTGAATGGTGATAAGCAGTTTTACCATTGCTTCGGTTGCGGGGCACATGGTAATGCCATTGATTTTTTGATGAATTATGACAGGCTGGATTTTGTCGAATCTATCGAAGAACTGGCAGCCATGCATGGGCTGGAAGTTCCCTACGAAGCAGGTTCCGGCATCAGTCAAATCGAACGTCACCAAAGGCAAAATCTTTACCAACTGATGGAAAAGCTCAATAGCTTCTATCAGCATTCACTGAATACCCCCAGTGCCCAATCAGCCCGACAATATTTGGCTCAACGTGGACTCAGTGAAGAGATCATCCAGCGTTTCGCCATTGGTTTTGCGCCTGCGGGATGGGATAATGCCTTAAAACGGTTTGCCCATAATACAGAAGATCGCAAACAGCTAAACGATGCAGGAATGCTGGTCACGAACGACAATGGCCGCACTTATGATCGTTTCCGCGAGCGGGTGATGTTCCCCATTCGTGATCGCCGTGGCCGCGTGATTGCGTTCGGTGGCAGAGTGCTGGGAGATGCACTTCCCAAGTACCTGAACTCACCGGAAACAGAAATTTTTCATAAAGGCCGCCAGTTATATGGCCTTTATGAGGCCCAGCAAAGCCACAATACCCTGACACGGTTACTGGTGGTTGAAGGTTATATGGATGTTGTGGCGCTCGCTCAATTTGGCATTAACTATGCCGTGGCTTCGCTGGGAACGTCCACGACAGCCGAACACGTTCAGTTGCTTTTCAGGACAACCGATAATGTCATTTGTTGCTACGATGGTGACCGTGCCGGTCGTGATGCCGCATGGCGTACATTAGAAACAGCGCTGCCTTATCTGAGTGATGGTCGGCAATTACGTTTTATGTTCTTGCCTGATGGCGAAGATCCTGATTCATTGATTCGCAAAGAAGGGCGGGAAACATTCGAGCAGAGAATGGAAAAGGCATTGACCTTATCGGCATTTTTGTTCGAATCACTCTTGCCACAGGTTGATTTTAGTAACCCGGAAGGAGCGACTAAGCTCAGTTCGCTAGCCATGCCACTGATAAGTCAAATCCCAGGGGAAACACTGCGACTCTACCTGCTTCAAGAGCTTGGAAACCTGTTAGGTACGCCTGATACAACACAATTGGAACGATTTTTGGCAAAACTTGTCAAAAAAGATACAAATACTTATCAGGCGCTAAAACTGAAACCAACAACAATGCGCATACTGATCGCATTACTGGTACAGAATCCACATTTAGCGACATTGGTTCCCCCGTTACAGGGAATGTTTCCTACTCAGATAGCAGGACTGCCATTATTCATAGATCTTGTCGATACGTGCCTTGCGCAACCAGGTTTAACCACGGGACAACTGTTGGAGCAATATCGCGATAATAAGTATGCTAAACAGCTTGAAAAACTCGCTGCATGGAACGATATACAAATAGAAGAGATTGCTGAAAAGACTTTCAGCGATGCACTGAACCATCTTTTTGCGTCAGCACTTGATGAACGTTTTAATTTTCTAATGGCTAAAGAGAGAACTGAAGGCCTGACACCAGAAGAGCGTGAAGAAGTCCGGTTAATTACGGAATCTGGTGCGAGGAAATAAGAATCTGTCTCAGCAAGGCTATATGACTTCAAGATTATATTAACTTGGAGGTTATACTGTTCGGCTTACTTATATAGGCTTATATCCCTAATAGGGTTGGCTGAAACTCTCGTTTAATAAAATATCGTTTGATAAAAATATCACTCGATAAAATATAGCTTGGTGAAACAGGTTCTAAACCAAAATCTGACATCACAGACACAGAATTCACGGCTTAAATGCCGCATTAGGTAGGGCCGGTAACCCTACAATTGCCGTAACTGAGGGCAGCGGCAATGCAATGAAAACGCCCCTAAATATTATTGTTGGCATATTTGTTTCGCCGACCGACACCAACCAATACTCTGAAGTGTGGATACCGTCTTATGGAGCAAAACCCGCAGTCACAGCTAAAGCTACTTGTCACCCGAGGTAAGGAGCAAGGCTATTTGACCTATGCTGAGGTCAATGACCATCTGCCGGAAGATATCGTCGATTCTGATCAGATAGAAGATATCATCCAAATGATCAATGACATGGGCATCCAGGTAATGGAAGAAGCACCTGATGCCGATGATCTCATGTTGGCAGAAAACACAAACGACACAGATGAAGACGCAGTGGAAGCGGCTGCGCAAGTGCTATCTAGTGTTGAGTCAGAAATCGGTCGTACCACTGATCCGGTTCGCATGTACATGCGCGAAATGGGTACGGTTGAACTCTTGACTCGCGAAGGTGAGATTGACATTGCAAAGCGCATTGAAGATGGCATCAACCAAGTACAGTGCTCCGTTGCTGAATACCCTGAAGCGATTACTTATCTGTTAGAACAATACGACCGTGTTGAATCCGGCGAGAGTCGTCTGTCCGATTTGATCACCGGTTTCGTTGATCCGAATGCAGAAGAAGATCTTGCCCCAACCGCCACTCACGTTGGCTCAGAACTTCCCCAGGAAGAACTTGACAACGATGATGAAGATGAAGATGAAGATAGTGATGATGATGCTGACAGCGAAGAGGATAACAGCATCGATCCAGAACTCGCTCGCCAGAAATTTTCGGAACTGCGTGAACAACACGAACTAACTCGTCAGGCGATTAAAACATACGGTCGTAGTCATCCTAATTCCGCAGCAGAAATATTAACTTTATCTGAAGTATTTAAACAGTTCCGCCTGGTACCAAAGCAGTTTGATCATCTGGTCAATAATATGCGTTCCATGATGGATCGCGTGCGTCTTCAAGAGCGCCAGATCATGAAGATGTGTGTTGAACAGTGCAAAATGCCGAAGAAAAACTTCATTACGCTGTTCTCTAGCAATGAAACCACGGATACATGGTTCACCGCTGCAAAAGCAATGAACAAGCCATGGTCTGACAAGTTGCTGGAAGTTGAAGAAGAAGTTATGCGTAGCCTGCAAAAGTTACGCCAGATTGAAGAAGAAACCGGCCTGACCATTGAACAGGTCAAAGACATCAACCGTCGCATGTCAATCGGTGAAGCGAAAGCCCGCCGTGCGAAAAAAGAGATGGTTGAGGCCAACCTGCGTCTGGTTATTTCGATTGCGAAGAAATATACCAACCGTGGCCTGCAATTCCTCGATTTGATCCAGGAAGGTAATATCGGTTTGATGAAAGCGGTTGATAAATTTGAATACCGTCGTGGTTACAAATTCTCAACTTACGCGACCTGGTGGATCCGTCAGGCGATCACACGTTCTATCGCGGATCAGGCACGTACCATCCGTATCCCAGTACATATGATTGAGACTATCAACAAACTCAATCGTATTTCCCGCCAGATGTTGCAGGAAATGGGTCGTGAGCCTTCACCGGAAGAGCTGGCCGAGCGTATGATGATGCCTGAGGACAAGATCCGCAAGGTCCTGAAAATTGCCAAAGAGCCAATCTCCATGGAAACCCCTGTGGGTGATGATGAAGATTCACATCTGGGCGATTTTATCGAGGATACGACTCTGGAACTGCCGCTGGACTCAGCAACGTCAGAAAGCCTGCGCGCAGCAACTCACGATGTGCTGGCCGGTCTGACAGCACGTGAGGCGAAAGTTCTGCGTATGCGTTTTGGTATCGATATGAACACTGACCATACATTGGAAGAAGTGGGTAAACAATTTGATGTAACCCGCGAACGTATTCGTCAGATCGAAGCAAAAGCACTACGTAAACTGCGCCACCCGAGCCGTTCCGAAGTACTGCGCAGCTTCCTTGATGACTAACCAACGGATTTAGTGATAAATCTGAAAAGCGTCTGTCGAAACAGACGCTTTTTTATTATTTTCGGCTAAGTCCCTGGTATTCAAACAACGGCTTAAACCCAATACGCCGGTACAATCCATTACCATCGCGAGAGGCATCCAAATAGCATGCAGTTGCACTATCTTGTTTGGCTTTATTCAGTACATGATTGATCAAGGCAAAAGCATACCCTCTTCTCTGCTTTCCCATCACAGTACTAATGTCATCAAGACGGACAAAATTATTTAATCTCGATAGAGTTAAAGAGCAGACCGGCAGCTCATCAATATACAAGGTATAATGTTGCAAATTTTTTCCGGCATCCAAAGCCGCCTGATGGCATTTTTGGTATTGCTCTGAAATAGCGTCATCTGTCTCAAATGCACTTTCTATCGGGATTGCCCAATCATCTAAACAGAGGTCAACACACCGAACGTCATATTCCATAACCGAAACATTGTGCATCTGCCAATCCACCAAATCAAGTTGCATAGCCGTAGTTATGCTATCAGCATCCAACACAAATCCAGTTTGCTGAATCACTGCTAAAATTTGACTGTCTGGCTCTACGGCAACAATTGCAAAAGGAACATAAGTTTTCTCTTCCAGTAACCGAATTCCCCTTTGTAAATCTCCAGCAGTCTGTTCATTAACATCGATCACCAACAAAAAATTCAATGAATTCGTTTCAACACCTGTCACATAGGCCCGAACACTTTCACTGATATGCTGGGACATTTGGCTGATAGACGAAAAAAAATAATCTTCTATTTGGTGATGGTCCCAAACAGCAGCCGATAGCCGATCTTTTTTCATATTTATTTACCAAAAATTTTTTTAAAAAATAAGGACATAAGAATGATGGAAAATCAATGAAAAACACAAAACTGGACTAACAAGATTTTATTGACCAAATTATGGTCATAGACCAACAAATAATCAGAAATATTTATTATAAAAACAACCAACATCACTAAAAAACAGCCAGATTACTGACAATAGACTGAAATACGTTAAAAGATACTGATTATTGTCTATAAAATGCGCATATGAATTTTGGGGACTAGACCTAGCACCAAACTGTACCGTATAATCCCTCCAGTTCAACGGCCCCTTAGCTCAGTGGTTAGAGCAGGCGACTCATAATCGCTTGGTCGCTGGTTCAAGTCCAGCAGGGGCCACCAGATTTATCAGGGGGTTGCATCAAAAGTGCGACCCCTTAGTTTTTTCTAGGATACCCATAGGATACCTTCTGGCAGTAGCGCGAGGTATAACCGATTAACACCGCTACGGTAATGAACCGTATTCGTATTTCTCCCTGCAATATTTATCACATTCTCTGAACATTACGACGCCTAACTTATTTCCCTAATCGCCACTTAAAATGCAAAAAACATGAAAAATGCGGAATTATAGAAAGATAATCTAACGATACCCGGAGAATTAATGAACCCTATCATCAATCTAAAAAATCTTACCCTTAACTCTTGGAAGCAGGGCGAACTCTATGAGGGATCAGATATTTCCTTTGGGCAACAGCTTGGCCTTAAGCATTTAGGTATCACCTATAACGAAGTGCCGAAAGGTAAAAGTAGCTGCCCGTTTCACAACCATCATAGCGTGGACGAGCTTTTTTTTATTCTTGAAGGTAACGGCACTTACCGTTTTGGCTCCGATGAGTTTTCGATTGGGAAGGGTGATGTTGTAAGTGCTCCGGCGGGAGGGCAAGAGACCGCCCATCAAATAATCAACACCGGTTCAGTTCCATTGCGCTATCTTGCTATTTCAACAAATGTTTCAGCAGATGTGATTGGATATCCGGATTCGGGCAAGTTTCAGTCTGTGTTAAAGCAGCAAGACGGAAAGTTGCTTCATTTTGTTGGGCGGGTCAGCGACGAAGTTGATTATTGGGACGGAGAACCTGGCGCGTAACAACCGGGAGTGGTCTGGAAGACACGCTAAAATATTAGGTAAATGCATCCTTGCCGATAATTCGGGGTGAACGGCATTAATCTGGTGCTGCCACTTGAAATTTATTGAGTACATATTTTCTTTCATGATATCAATAAATTTGTTTCATTGATTATTTATGGAAAAAACAGCAGTACTCATATTTAAATATTAATCCAACAAATAACGACAGTGATTATTATTAACCTTTTTATCACTTACATTACTAAAAAATGCATGCACAAAACCCATTACCATTGATATAAGCATCCGCAAAATCAATATAAAAATCCGATTCGATATTCAACCAACTAATTTTAAATTAACAGAATAAATAAACACACATATTCACAGCCACAGTTAATAAATTCTAAAAATAAATAAAAAGTAGAGATAAAATCTATAATAAAGTGATAGATGTAGCAGTATTGTTGGAATTTATTTAAACTATTCTGCGCAACGTGACTATTTCACAATCTATATTGTCTTATTTACCATGAGAAAAATAATGAAAATTTCATATAAGCTATTAATCAGTCTGGCTTGCATTGTCTCTCTTGCAGGCTGCGCTCGTAACGTACCGATATTAACTCCCCAAACCACCATCGTGACACAAAATTCCCTATCTTCCGTAAAAAAAGCAATATTGGAAGCAGGTAAGAACCGCAAGTGGGTAATGACTGAAGTCTCTCCTGGGGTTATTAATGGCTTACTGAAAAATCGTAAGCATGACGTGCAAATACGCATCAACTATACCGCCAAAAACTACTCTATCAATTATGTCAAGAGCCATGAACTAAGAGAGGGTGACGGAAAAATTCACCGCAACTATAACCGTTGGGTCAATAACCTAGATAGAGACATTCAGTTAAATTTATCCCTGCTGGCTAATAAATAAACACTTACTTTAGAGCCTATCCCAATCAATGAAAACATCCTGATGAGATAGGCTTTTTCTGGCTATAGACCTATTGGATATCTGGATATATGACCGCACCCTATAATTATGAAAAAGATGAATTCAGTGCACTTGAAGCGATTACAGAAGCTCAGCGCATTGCTTTCGCTCCTATGCTATTTCAAACAGCAATCGGACTGCGTGATTGCGGGATTTTATCTTTCCTGGATAAAAACCATAAAAATGGTGTAACTAAAGATGAAATTTGCAGCAATTCCGAATTAGACAGCTACGGTGTGGGTATTTTGTTAGATATGGGGTTGAGTGGCAGAATTATTCTCAAACAAGATGATCGTTATTTCCTCAGTAAGATTGGACATTATTTGCTGCATGACAAGATGACTCGCGTCAATATGGATTTTACGCAAGACGTCTGCTATCAAGGGCTATTTCACCTGAAAGAATCTCTTCTGAAAAATAAGCCAGCTGGATTAAAAGTGTTCGGTGAATGGTCAACTATTTACCCTGCCCTAAGTCAACTACCCGAACCTGCGAAAACAAGTTGGTTTTCATTTGACCATTTTTATTCTGATTCCGCCTTTAATGCAGCATTGAAAACGGTTTTCTCCATGGATCCTAAAGTGATTTATGATGTTGGTGGCAATACAGGAAAATGGGCATTGCGCTGTTGCCAATATGACAGTAAAGTCAGTGTCACTATTCTGGATTTACCCCAGCAAATAAAATTGGCTGAAGAAAATATACGCAGCCAGGGAATGACTGATCGTATTTTCGGCCATCCTGTTGACATGTTATCGGATAACAATTTACCCACAGGCGCAGATATTTGGTGGATGAGCCAATTTCTTGATTGTTTTTCCGAAACACAGATTACAGGCATTTTACGCAAGATCGCCGCAGCGATGAAACCTGATGCTCGAATTTGTATCATGGAGCTGTTTTGGGACTGCCAGCCTTTTGAAGCAGCAGCTTATAGCCTTAATGCTACCTCGCTCTATTTTACTTGTATGGCAAATGGTAATAGTCGTTTTTACAGCATTAATGATTTTACCCAATTCCTCAATAAAGCTGGATTGGTTATAGAAAACCAAATAGATCAGTTAGGTTTGGGCCACACATTACTGATCTGCAAAAAACAGTAACAGACGGTATTTCATGAAATTGACATTGAATATTACAGACTGGCAAGCCATCGCTCCTGGGCTTTCTCATATTGATGAGTGGAAGAAATGGTCTGCAACATTACCCGTCACTATTGATCAATCACGGCCATTAGAGAAATGCACCCAATTACCGATGATGACAGCCCGCCGCTTAAGCTCCGGCAGTCGCCTTGCTGTGGATTGTGGCTTGAGCATCCTACGTCGCAATCAGGTCGATGCCATTGTCTATACCAGCCGTCATGGCGAGTTAGAACGTAATTACCAGATATTGCAGAATCTGGCGCAAAAAGAGAATGTTTCGCCCACCAATTTTACCATGTCAGTTCATAACTCCTCTGTCGGTAATTTAACCATTGTCGCTAAGACGCCTCTGGTTTCCTCTTCCGTTTCGGCAGGTATTGACAGTTTCCAGCAAGGACTATTTGAAGCGTTAACACTGCTTCATACGGGTCATCGTAAAGTTCTGCTTGTCGATTTTGAGGGCGAGATCCCCCGCTTTTATCACAATGTCATCGATGCCAAGACCCCAACCTATCCCTTTGCGGTAGCTCTGCTCCTGGAGCAAGGTACTGGCCTGCATTGTACAAAGCAATTTTCAGTGGAAACAGAACCGAGTCTTCCTCAAAGCCTCCAGTTTCTTCGTAACTGGTTGCAGGGTGAACAGAATTTCATTGTTTCAGGGGATCATTGCCAGTGGAATTGGAGCCGATAGGATGATGAAAAGGATTTCAATCAATATCATTGAACGCACTAACTGGCTCTGGCGTCTGCTCATGACCGGGTTGTGTTTTACCCTTTTTGGCCTGGGTGGGTTACTACTCTCTCTTATTTGGTTTAATTTATTGTTAGTTTTCCAACGCAATGAAGATAAACGCAGCCACCTTGCCCGCCACAGCATTTCATTGAGTTTTCGCCTGTTCCTTTTTTTGACCAAAAAATTAGGGGTACTGGATTATCATTTCAATGGGTTGGATAAAGTCCGTACGGATAAAGGCTGTTTGATTGTTGCTAATCACCCGACTTTGCTGGATTACGTTATTTTGGCATCGGCACTACCAGATATAGATTGCATCGTAAAATCTGCATTACTGCGCAATCCTTTTATCAGTGGCGTCATTCGTTCTGCACGTTACCCGGTAAACAGTGATGCAGAAACTTTGCTTCCTGTCTGTCGCGGGCGACTAGCTTCTGGTCACAATATCTTGATCTTCCCAGAAGGAACCCGCACGACACCGGGTCAGTCAATGACACTGCAACGTGGGGCTGCAAATATCGCGGTGCGATGTGAATGTGATTTACGGATCATACATATCACTTGCAGCCAAAGAATGCTGGATAAAAAAAGCCAGTGGTATCAAATCCCACCGAAAAAACCCATTTATACGATCACGATTGGTGAACAACTCACCAATGAAAATTTCGCTGTTGATACAGAAAACGGGCATGCCATCGCTGCCCGCCAACTTAATCGTCAACTTACTCAATTACTAACACCATCAAATTAATAGATGTCGGATACGATGATGCAAGAGTTACATATTGAAATAAAAAAATTAATTATAGATGTCCTGAATCTGGAAGATATTACACCTGCGGATATTGAAACCGATGCCGCCCTGTTTGGCGACGGTTTAGGTTTAGATTCTATCGATGCTCTGGAACTGGGACTGGCCGTCAAAAATCGTTATGGCATCGTATTATCTTCTGAAAGTGAAGAGATGCGCCAACACTTCACTTCTGTCGCCTCGCTGGCGTCTTACATCCAGTCACAACAAGCATAAGAACAGGTGTCATCATGGAAAAACAAGCGATTCTTCAGGAAGTCTCCCAGCTACTGGTTCAATTGTTTGAGCTATCTCCCGAAGACATTACGCCTGAATCACGGCTCTATGAAGATTTGGAGTTAGATAGCATTGATGCCGTTGATATGGTTGTACATTTGCAAAAGAAAACGGGGCGAAAAATCAAGCCTGAAGCATTCAAGTCTGTTCGCACCGTGCAGGATGTCGTGGATGCCGTGGAACAATTGTTGCAAGAGCAATAATCAGTAATAAACCATCAGAAAAGTAGAAAAAAACGATAAACATGTGGGTAGTTCATTGATTTTATTGCTCCGTATTGCCAATGCCGTAATGTTAATCGCCTGGCCTTTTTTAGGCTGGGCGATGGTTCACTACGGACAATTTCATGCCATATTGATTGTTATTATTCTATTTTTTATTTTGCGATTATTGTCGAACAAACATCTGGCCTACAGTCAGCAGAAAACCAGTTGGGTATTATCCATAGCAGGGCTAACCCTGGGTTTAGCCAGCCTGTTTCTGCGCAACCACCAACTTCTTATGTACTATCCCGTGGTTGTTAATGCTGTTCTACTGATTCTGTTTAGCAACTCATTACGTTGCGGGCCTCCTATCATTGAAAGGATAGCCCGTATCAAAGAGCCTAATTTACCCCCAAAGGGTATTATCTATACACGTAAGGTCACTTACATCTGGTGCTTGTTCTTTATATTCAATGGCACAGTGTCACTTGGAACTTGCCTGTATAACAATATGACCCTGTGGACATTATGGAACGGCGTGGTGAGCTATCTATTAATTGGATTACTCATTTCCATTGAATGGCTGGTACGCCAACGGGTAAAAAAATGATGAAAGCACAACCTCTATCCCAATGGCTATCAGAGGATAATGGTCCCCAGCGGCTGGTCAGTTGGGGCAATCGGGGCAATCATCCTATCAGCCTGAATAAACTTCGGCAGGATGTCACCGTATTATATTTACGCCTGAAAAACCTGCACATAACAGAGCCAAAACGCGCAGCTTCCCGCTGGGCTTTGTGTTTTGAAGATAGCTATGACTTCTGTGTCGCCTTGCTGGCAACACTTCATGCCGGCAAAATCCCTGTTATTCCGGGTCATTGTCGCGAAGCCCAATTACAGGAGCAGCAATCTCTTTTTGATGCAGTATTGACGGATTTACCTCTGAGCTTATCTTGTCCTTGCTGGCAGATTACATCGTCTAATCCAGAAATTGATACGACAGAAAAAACTTCACCTAACATCACATTACCAGCCATCTCACCAGATGCCACTTTGGTGATGTTCACTTCTGGTTCGACAGGCATTCCTCAAGCAGTGATCAAGCCCATTGCCGTCATGGATCTTGAATCCCAATGGCTGGCTTCTCTGTGGGGAGACAAGCTACAATCCTGCATTGTCAGAGCTTCGGTCAGCCACCAGCATTTATATGGTTTAACATTCCGCATCTGGCTACCCATGTCACTGGGCTTAACATTTGATCGCAAGATAGTAGAATTTCCTGAGCAGCTTACCAATAGCCCACGCTGTGCACTGATCAGTAGTCCCGCCTTCCTACAACGGCTTGATGACAAACTCCCCGGCCCTGATTGCACGTTTGTCGTTTCTGCGGGTGGGCTTTTGCATTTCACCGATGCGGAAAAAGCAATGCAGTGGTTCAACACGCCGCCTAATGAAATTTATGGCTGTACCGAAACCGGCATAATGGCCTGGCGAAGCCGTAAAACGGACAATGCAGTCTGGACCACATTTAAAGAAGTGTCATTCCAAGAAGATGAAGAAAAGAATGTGCGTGTCTATTCTCCTCTTCTTCCTGAACCTTTTGGTTTGATTCTGGATGATCAGTTTGCCTTCGATAGCCAGGGTAATTTTGCTCTATTAGGGCGCCGAGATCGTCTGGTGAAAATTGAAGAAAAACGCATTTCCCTGTCAGAAATCGAACGCCGTCTGTGTGACATTTCAGGGATCGCTGACGCAGCGGTATTGCCGATTAATCGAGGTAAACGCAATAGCATTGGTGCGGTAGTCGTTTTAGATCACGAAACCGGCAAACGTTACCAACAGCAAGGAATTCACGAACTGTCACAAGATTGGCGTCATCAGTTAAAACCTTGGCTGGAATCTGTCGCATTGCCACGTTATTGGCGAGTCGTTGAAGCCATTCCCTTAAATGCCCAAAGCAAACGCTCATGGCCTGCATTACAGGAACTATTTAATGAAACCCATTGAAATTCATCGCGAGCAACCTGCCCCCAATGAGGTCATTGTACAACTGTATTTAGATCCCAATTTGGATTGGTTCCGAGGACATTTTCCCATTCAGCCACTTCTGCCGGGCGTGGCTCAAATCGATTGGGTCATGCATTATGCTCAACCCCTGCTGACACCAGACTGGTCTTTCTCTTCGATTGAAATGGTGAAATTCCAGCGTCCTTTGCTACCAGGCAACAAACTGCTATTGAACATCAAATGGGATGAAAAAAAACACCTGCTGGTCTTCCGTTATGACTTAGAAACCCAGAATGGAAACGAAGGCCAGGCTGCAAGCCAGGGAAAAATAAAGCTATGTCGTTGAGCGCCAATACAATTACTCTTTGCGTGGTTATTCCTTGTTATAATCACGGCGCGACCATGCCTGCGGTATTGGAAAGGTTATCCCCTTATCATCTCCACTGTTTTATCGTGGATGATGGCAGTGAAGTCGAGACTCAACATCGCCTCGAAGATTTAGCACAATCCGTTCCTGATGTCACACTTATCCGCCTTGAACATAATCAGGGCAAAGGTGGTGCAGTCATGGCAGGAATGCGGGCAGCGGCGGATTCAGGGTACAGCCATGTTTTACAAGTTGATGCCGATGGTCAACATTGCCTGGAAGATATTCCCCTGTTTTTGGCAAAGGCACATCAGTATCCCGATCACTTGATTTCCGGTAGCCCGCAATATGATGCTTCCGTGCCCAAATCCCGCCTTTATGGACGCTATATCACCCATTTCTGGGTTTGGGTGGAAACCCTGTCTTTGTCTATTAAAGACAGTATGTGTGGCTTTCGTGTCTATCCATTGGCACCTACGCTACAACTGTTGGCTGACAAAGATGTCGGGCATCGCATGGATTTTGATATCGAAATCATGGTGCGGCTTTATTGGCAGGGAACAGAAAATGAATTTGTGCCAACAAAAGTCACTTATCCTGAAAATGGCCTATCCCATTTTGATGCGTTGAAGGATAATCTTAGCATCTCATGGATGCATACCCGCCTATTTTTCGGCATGTTACCCCGCATTCCTTCACTATTATGGCGTAAGCGCTACCATTGGTCAGATATTCAAGAGCGTAAGGGGCTGTCTGGCATGAAGTTCATGCTAGCGGTTTACCGATGGTTTGGACGCAAGCCTTTTGAATGGTTGCTTTATCCTGTTGTTGGTTATTTCTGGCTAACTGGCGGTCTACAACGCCAGGCATCCAGCCAATATCTTGAGAGACTGAAAAAAACCTTGCAACACAGAGGTATTGCTACTCCACAAGGCCTTAATAGTTATCGCCATTATCTGCGTTTTGGCCAGGCCATGCTGGATAAAATCGCCAGCTGGCGGGGTGACTTGAAATGGGGAAAAGATATTGAATTTGCGGAGGGTGCAGAACAAACATTATTGGATGACAATTCAGGCGGGAAATTGTTGTTGGTTTCGCATTTGGGAGATATTGAAGTCTGCCGGGCACTGGCACAACAAGCGGGTAAACAGACTATCAATGCACTGGTTTTTACTGAACATGCTCAACGTTTCAAACAGGTCATTGAAGAAATTTCACCACAAGCGGGGATCAATTTATTGCCAGTCACGGATATAGGGGCTGATACCGCTATCATGCTGAAAGAAAAAATTGACGCTGGCGAATGGGTAGCCATTGTCGGTGATCGGATTGCCGTTAATCCTTCCAGAGGCAACACTCAACGCATCGTATGGAGTCAATTCCTTGGCTATTCTGCCCCCTTCCCGCAAGGGCCATTTATCCTCGCTTCCGTGTTGCACTGCCCTGTGCTGCTGATGTTCGCTCTTCGGCAAAATAACCAATTCAAAATTTATTGTGAGCATTTTGCCAATCCCCTTGAATTGCCACGTAAACAGAGAGAACAAGCTTTGCAGCAAGCGGTGGATCTCTACGCTTCCCGACTGGAACATTATGCCCTGCAATCCCCGCTAGATTGGTTTAATTTTTTCGATTTTTGGCAATTGCCGTCTGCCCGAACCAATAAGGAATAAAAAATGCTGACTGATCCTCGTTTTACTGCCGAGGTTGAATTGACAGTGCCATTTCATGATGCTGATCCCATGGGCGTTGTTTGGCATGGAAATTACTTTCGCTATTTTGAAATTGCCCGTGAAGCCCTGATGAATCAACTCAATTATGGTTATCGAGAAATGCGTGAATCCGGCTACATTTGGCCTGTCGTTGACGCCAAAATCAAGTACCGCGCCCCCGTCCTCTTTGAACAAAAAATACGCATCAGAGCGGCCATCGAAGAATTTGAAAACCGCCTGAAAATTGCCTATCAAGTTTTTGATGCAGCAAGCGGCGAAAAAACCACTGTCGGCTACACCATTCAGGTCGCCGTTTCTCAAGAAACACAGGAAATGGGCTTTATCAGCCCAGATATTCTATTCGAACGTATGGGGATGAAGCCGTGAAAAAATGGCGCTGGATATTGCTGTTCCTGACAACAAGCTTCATGGCAATCAATAATATGGCATATGCCATCACCCTTGAGGAATTACAACAGCGGTTTGCTCACCAACCCGTTGTGCGAGCGCACTTCACACAAGTGCGGCAAATTCAAGGTATGTCTCAACCCCTGTCTTCCAGTGGTCAAATACTGGTTTCACAACATAAAGGGCTATGGTGGCATCAGCAAAAACCGTTTCCACTGACACTGTTGCTGGATGACAACCATATGGTACAAGCCATGTCAGGGCAAACACCCCAAGTGGTCACCGCTGATTCTAATCCACAACTGTTTCAGTTCAACCATCTGATGCGAGCGCTGTTTCAGGCCGATCGTGCTGTGCTGGAAGAAAATTTCAAAATCGAATTCAACGACCTTGGGCAGGAAAAATGGCGCTTGGTACTGACACCCAAAACATCTCCTTTGGATAAGCTTTTCACGGCGATTACGCTAAACGGTCAAACCCACCTTGATGCTATTTTACTGACTGATCGCCAGGGAGATCGTACAGAACTCTCTTTTACCCAACACCAATTAACACCAGAGACGCTGAGTCATGAAGAAAAGCAATACTTCAAATTCTGAGCCACGTCGGTGGGCACTACTCTGGTTGTTAACATGCACTATCCTGCTGATATGGCTGGCCATCTTGTTACCTCAATCTCGCCTGTCCACCAGCGTATTGGCATTATTGCCGGCGCAAAATGCGGGAAACATGCCTCTCGCCTTGCAAGAAGAGTTCATGCAACGTCTTGATCGCCAATTGGTGTGGATGGTCAGTCCGGGAAAAAATGAGGAGACTGCCCCTGCACAATACTGGCTGGAGCATTTGCAAAAAACGCCGTTTCTGACCAATGTCAAAGGGCCAATGACGGCAGAGCAACAACAAGCATGGGGGCGTTTTTACTATGAACACCGTAATGCAATGCTCGATCCTGCTACCCGTGACAGACTGAAAGATGATGGTAATCAGCAAGCAAACTGGATCTTATCTCAGATTTATTCCGCCTTTTCTGGTGTCAGTGGAAAAGAACTCAATAATGATCCCTTCATGCTGGTCAGAGGCTCACAACTGGCACTCCAGCAGACATCCAGTCAATTACGGCTTCAAAGTGGCTGGTTAGTTGCCAAAGATAATTCGGGAAGAAGCTGGTACTTACTTCATGGTGAGCTAAAAAGCGCTTCCTTTGATATGCAGCAAAGCCATCATGCTGTCACTGAGTTGAGTCAGATACAGCAGTCTCTGGAAGCTCAATTTCCTGATGCTAAAGTGATTTCACGGGGAACCCTGTTTTACAGCGATTACGCCACCCAACAAGCAAAACACGATATTTCAACATTGGGCAGCGCCACAGTGCTCGGTGTATTGCTACTCATCTACACTGTTTTTCGCTCCCTGAAACCTTTATTGCTGTGCGTTCTCTCCATCAGTATCGGTGCTTTGGCTGGTACTGTCGTAACGCTAGGGATCTTTGGCGAACTGCATTTCATGACGTTGGTGATGAGCATCAGTATTATCGGCATTTCCGCTGACTACGCTATTTACTATCTAACAGAACGCATGGTACATGGTCAGGAAATGACGTCATGGCAAAGTATGCAGAAAGTCTTGCCTGCCTTATTAATGGCATTGGCAACCACTGTCATTGCCTATCTAATCATGATGTTTGCACCTTTTCCCGGTCTACGCCAATTGGCGGTGTTTGCTGCTGCGGGGTTAACCGCTTCCTGCTTAACCGTCATTTGTTGGTATCCCCGACTTGCTAAAAACCTGCCCGTACGCCCCATTCCGTCCATGATCATGTTAATGCGTTGGCTGGCATCATGGAGACGCAATCGGCTGTTTTATATGGGATTACCTATAATGTTGGCGATTTTTGCCGTACTGGGAATTTCCCGTTTGCAGATCAATGATGACATTGCCCAATTACAGGCGCTACCACAAGATATCCATCAACAGGAAAAACACATTTCCGCGTTAACCGGACAGCGCAGTGATCAGAAGTGGTTCGTTATTTATGGTGATAATGCAGAGCAAACATTGCAACGGCTGGAATCCTTTATTCCCAAATTGGATACAGAAAAACAGCAAGGTAATATCAGCCATTACCAACGGTTTCCTCTCTCCTCTCTTGCTCAACAACATCAAGATCTTGCGCTGATCAAGGCGGCTACACCCAATATCGTAGCTCGGTTGACAGAAGCAGGATTAACAGTGAAACAACCAGATACTCACGCTATGACTGTGACGCCGAATGACTGGCTTAACAGTGCAGTTAGTGAAGGTTGGAGGTTGATGTGGATAACCCTGCCAAATGGCCACAGCGGCGTTCTGCTCCCGGTCACTGGCGTTAAAAACAGTGTCTTGATGCGTCAATTGGCAGAACAACAGGAAGGGATCAGTTGGGTTGATCGCAAGCTGGCTTTCGATGAGATGTTTCAATTCTATCGAACCATACTTGGCTGGCTGTTAGCAGGTTCAATCATCCTGATCGCTACCAGTTACATAGCACGGCTTGGCCTGCGTCGTGGCGTCATCAGCATATTACCATCACTGCTGTCCCTCGGCTGTGGGCTGGCGGTTCTCGGTTTTAGTGGTCATAGCCTTAACTTATTTTCAATATTAGCTCTGGTTCTGGTGCTGGGTATTGGCATCAACTACACCCTGTTTTTCAGCAATCCTCGTGGCACTCCGCTAACCTCTCTATTGGCGATCAGCGTAGCAATGTGTACTTCATTGCTCACGCTGGGCATGTTGATGTTCAGCAACACCCAGGCAATCAGTAGTTTTGGCATCGTGTTATGCAGTGGGATCTTTACGGCTTTCCTGCTATCACCACTGGCAATAGCGAAACACCAAAAAAGGGAGAAGCAATCATGACACGGTTACTCATCCTGTCTTTGACCTGCCTGTTGGCAGCCTGTACGAACGCGCCACAAAACGGCCCCCCCAGTGCATGGCTGAAACCGGGTGTCCGTGTTTTATTACCGGAGCCAACCATAACGCCTGCCATTAATGAACAGCAATTGTTAACAGCTACCGTAAAAGGCAAACAACAATCATTGATTGTGCTGCTTAATGCTGATAAGCAACACTTGTCACTGGCAGGGTTGTCTTCGTTAGGTATCCGGTTATTCAAATTAGATTACGACAAAAATGGCGTTCATACCGAACAATCTATTGTCTTGCCGGAACTTCCCCCTGCCAACCAAGTCTTGGCCGATATTATGCTCAGTTACTGGCCAGCTTCCGCTTGGCAAAATCGATTGCCTGATGGCTGGAGGCTCAAAGAGAGCGGCAACATCCGACAACTCTATGATAAAAAAGAAAAATTAATCACAGAAATTTATTATGATACCCAAAATGGCAAACGACGCCCGATTCGCGTCCAGCAATTCGTTTTCGGCTATGACATCGCCATTCAGCATTTAGAAGAGTAAGACATGATTTATATTTCCGCCGTAGGTATGCTCAATGCCTTAGGCAATAATGTGGATGAGATTGCACAGAATCTCGTGCTTAATCAGGCGCCGGGAATGTATGAGCGTTCAGGCTGGTTACAACCCGACAAAACCTGCTGCTTGGGCGGCGTTGACGCTGAATTACCCGTCATTCCTGACAGCCTGTTTCAGCACAACAGCCGCAATAATCGCTTGTTACTGGCTGCCTTGATGCAAATAAAACCACAAGTGGACGAAGCCATCGCCCACTATGGTCGGGAACGCATCGCGGTGATTATGGGAACCAGCACATCCGGTCTCGACGAAGGTGATCAGCATGTCAGTCGCACAATGCATCAGCAACCCAATGAGCATTACCATTATTACCAACAAGAATTGGGCGATCCTTCCCGCTTTCTTGCCAGCTACCTGAACATTAATGGGCCTGCATTTACTCTCTCCACAGCCTGTTCATCCAGTTCACGCGCGATTATCAGCGGTCAACGCCTGATTGAAATGGGGCTGGCGGATGTCGCCATTGTTGGTGGTGCGGACACATTGAGCCGTATGCCAATCAATGGCTTCAATAGCCTGGAATCCATTTCTCCCACCTTGTGTGCCCCCTTTTGTGAGGATCGCCGGGGCATTACTATTGGAGAGGCCTCTGCATTGCTGCTGCTAACGCGAGAACCCCAACCGATAGCCTTACTCGGCGTAGGAGAATCAAGTGATGCATGGCATATGTCAGCCCCTCATCCTGAAGGAAAAGGGGCCATTGAAGCTATCAATATGGCACTGAGAAATGCCGGACTCTCTCCAGCCGAAGTCGGTTACATTAACCTGCACGGAACAGGCACGAAATTGAATGATCAGATGGAGTCGATTGTCATCAATCACATTTTTGGTGAAAACACGCCATGCAGCTCCACCAAGTATTTAACCGGTCATACTCTTGGTGCCGCAGGTGCCTGTGAAGCGGGGCTTTGCTGGTTACTGCTCACACGTCACTTACCACTGCCTGCACAGGATTTTTCACGCTCAGGCAGAGATACCTCTCTGCCTGCTTGTGGTTTGCTAACCCAATCACAAGCACTGAAAAAACCGATTGTCATGTCAAATTCTTTTGCTTTTGGTGGCAACAATACCAGCCTGATTTTGGGAGCTGCATAATGCCTGATTATTTACCAGTGGATCGTTATCTCCCACATGAATCCCCCATGGTGTTACTGGAAAACGTGCTCAACGTATCCAGCAATTATGTCCATTGTCAGGTCACAGTCAGCCAAGAGGGTGTTTTATCCCCTTTCCTCAATGAGGAAGGCCATCTGCCGGGTTGGTTTGCCATTGAAATCATGGCCCAAACCATTGGGGTCTGGTCTGGCTGGCATCGCAAGGAAAGAAAAGAGGAAGATTCCGCCCTGGGCATGTTACTGGGCGGACGTGCAGTACGATGCCAAGTACCCGCTTTCACACCAAACAGTGTTTTGGATATTCAGATGAATTTAATACTGCAAGATGAAAAAATTGGCAGTTTTGAAGGTGAAATCAGTTGCAATGGCACCGTACTGGTGACAGGCCGTCTGAACACCTATCAACCTAACAAAACAGAACTCATACAACTCACAAATAAACAGGATGGAGTAGCATAATGCGTTCAGTTTTAGTGACCGGTGCCAGCAAAGGGATAGGCCGATCAATTGCCTGCCGACTGGCGGCAGAGGGTTTTACTGTCATCGTACATTATCACCGCGATGCTAAAGGTGCGGAAGAGACACTGGAACACATTCAGGCAAACGGAGGCAGTGGCCGTATTCTGCCTTTTGATGTTTCGGATCGAATGACCTGCCGTGAAAAACTGGAAAAGGACATCGAAACTCACGGCGCTTACTATGGCATCATCTGCAATGCAGGGATCGCCAAAGATGGTGCTTTCCCAACACTGGAAGGCAATGACTGGGATAGTGTCATTCATACCAATTTAGATGGCTTCTACAATGTTATCCATCCTTGCGTCATGCCGATGATCGGCTTACGGCAAGGAGGACGCATCATCACCTTATCGTCGGTCTCTGGTTTGATGGGCAATCGCGGACAAGTCAATTACAGCGCAGCTAAAGCCGGGATTATCGGCGCAACAAAAGCGCTGGCAATCGAATTGGCGAAAAGAAAAATCACCGTGAACTGTATTGCACCTGGCCTGATTGGGACAGACATGATTCAAATGGAAGAAATGGCTTTGAAAGAAGCGATGAATATGATCCCAATGAAACGCATGGGACAAGTGGAAGAAGTGGCTGGTCTTGCTAGCTACTTGATGTCTGATATTGCGGGATATGTAACCCGTCAAGTCATCTCAATCAACGGGGGGATGCTATGAACCGCAATGCTATATTCCAGCCCCGCAGGGTCGTGATTACGGGAATGGGCGGCATTACCGCATTGGGGCACAATTGGCAATCTGTTTCCGCAGAATTGAAAGCTGGCATTAATGCCGTTCAACAGATGCCTGCGTGGGCAGAATATGATGGGCTTAATACCCATCTTGGGGCACCGGTTACGGATTTTATTTTACCCGAACATTATACCCGCAAACGCATTCGTTCTATGGGGCGTGTTTCCCTGATGTCAACGCGCGCCACAGAACTGGCTTTAGAGAGGGCAGGTTTACTCAATGATCCAATACTGACCCATGGAGAAACAGGTATTGCCTATGGTTCTTCTACGGGCAGTACCAAGCCCGTTAGCGAATTTGCCACCATGCTGACTGAAAAGCATACCAATAACATCACAGGCACAACCTATGTGCAAATGATGCCTCATACGACAGCCGTCAACACGGGTTTGTTCTTTGGCTTACGTGGCCGAGTGATCCCAACCTCAAGTGCCTGTACATCTGGCAGTCAGGCGATTGGGTACGCGTGGGAAGCTATCCGCCACGGCTATCAAACCGTGATGGTCGCAGGTGGGGCTGAAGAGTTGTGTCCATCCGAAGCGGCAGTATTTGATACGCTGTTCGCCACCAGCCAGAAAAATGAAGCACCGAAAACCACACCGTCTCCCTTTGATGTTAACCGTGATGGACTGGTGATTGGTGAAGGTGCAGGCACCTTGATCCTTGAAGACTTGGAGCACGCCAAAGCACGTGGTGCCAAGATTTACGGTGAAATCATCGGATTTGCCACTAACTGTGATGCTTCTCATATCACCCAACCAAAATCCGAAACCATGCAGATATGCATTGAAATGGCACTGAAATCAGCGGGATTACAGCCAGCTGATATCGGTTACATCAGCGCCCACGGTACTGCAACCGATCGGGGAGATGTGGCAGAGAGCCAAGCGACTACCCATATTTTTGGCAATCAAACACCTATTTCTTCACTGAAAAGTTATTTCGGTCATACGCTAGGGGCTTGTGGTGCCCTTGAAGCATGGTTAAGCCTGGAAATGATGAACGAAGGCTGGTTTGCCCCAACAATCAATCTCAATGAGATTGATCCCGCCTGTGGGGAGTTGGATTACATTATGCATCAACCGCGTAAAATCCAAACCGAGTTTATCCAAAGCAATAACTTTGCCTTTGGTGGAATCAATACCTCGATTGTGATCCGTCGTTGGAATTAATGATGATGGTCAGATTTACCGAGAAAACGCGGCGGAAAATATCGCGCTATTGAGACCTTAAATAGACCGAGACAGGAAGATAGGCTTCATTACGACGTGGTTTTGATTTATGCTTTGGCAATCATTATCAATTCACAAATGAAGCCTTTTTTATATTAAAATAAAGTGTTATCACTTAAAACCCTGTATATTATTCCCAATAACCACCACCTGTTAATGAGGAAGATATTGTTCCTAATCCAGTGCCATTAAATTGTGCATATTTTTCTAAATATGAATTTACAAAACCTACGGAAATAGTGAGAGGTGTTACAAGTGCGGCAAAGATTTTCGCTTGCTGATAAATTATATTAATATCATCCACACTGAAAAAAAACTCACCAGAAAATTCTCCTTTTCCTGGAAATCCCAATCCTCCTCCTTTTCCGTGAAAAGTTTTCGCCCCATCAACTTCCAGGGTAAATGTATAATAAAAAAAGTAACTAGTTAAGTACAAAGTAGCCTTATATATATGTTTCTTAAGTTCCGATGGCTTTATGATCGGATCACCTGTCGTTTTGCCCTTTAACATATCGGTTGTGTCTTCAGACAAAGATTCGATAATTTTTAATCCCTTTTCAACAAACAAAGAAGATTCTGATTTGTTCATAATATCCCCCGGGTTTATAAATCGAGAAAGATTAATTGAAAACTTAAAATTATTTTCTGATTATACGTCAAACAGAATAGTAATTAAGTCAGTTTTAATATAGCAACAAACATTGTTTTTTCTTTTCATTACGAAATTTTACACCCCCCCCAGATAACAGTTTATTAATAAATTAGAATGTTTTATTAATTTGTTTTGCCTAAGACTTACTTTAGAAAACAACAGCCTCATAAGCACTCAATATTCTTCACGAAAAGAATGTAATTATATTTTTCCCATAAAAAAAGCATAGTACAGAACCAGATATTTTCAACAAGAAATTAATTTAGTGAAATAAACCTATTTCAAAAACATTAATCGCAAGTGGATGGAATATTTTCACATCCAACAGAATCTCAATAAAATCAGCAAGTTTATAGTACTTATGATTGTTTTTGCTAATGACAGATTTATCTCCACATTCAGGAGAAATAATTTTTAATACTCGCATATTGCTTATTTTAAAGAGATTTTTATTTTGATGATTTTGACTTCTTGCGTACTTTACCCTCGCATTTACATAACCCTTTTCTCCATAAATCTTTTCATTCATAAGTATCAGTTTTTCTCGTTGTATCTCTTTGTGATAAAGGGCTATAGTCCGCATCACTCAAGGTTATAGAGTGACTTTCCTACTGCTTAAATCATCAAGATATATTCCAGTCCCTGGCCTATATCGTGACCACCATTCGGCAAAAACTTGATGAGAAGCAGCACATTTCTGGCTGATTTTTTATGTGGAGACGACAGTAGTGAAACTGCTGCGCAAGAATGACAGTGCATTTGTACCTGTCGCCGGCTTGACTGTTTTTGCCATTGCTTCTGGTTACCTAATGAGCTTAATTCCTCTGTCGATGGCAAGTTTCAGCATTGATACGGTTTATGCGAGTTGGTTAGCTAGTGCTTATTATGTCGGTTTATTAATCGGTTCAATGATGATTGAACCTGTTATCGCCAGAATAGGTCACCGTCTTTCATTTATTATTTTTTTGTTGCTTTTGTCAGCGACTGTCATTACATTGCCTTTTTTTCCAAATAAAGAAATTTGGTTATTTGTACGGTGTATTGCCGGCGTTGCCGTAGCCGGTGTCTTTGTCGTGATCGAATCTTGGCTGTTGATCTGCGACAACGCCAAAGAACGCGCCAGACGCCTGAGCTTTTATATGACTTCTCTTTATGGTGGGACAACTTTAGGGCAATTATTGATTGGACCTATTGGCACTCAAGGGACGATCCCCTTTATGGTGATTTCGACACTGCTGTTTGTCGCAATTTTGCCCCCATTATTCGTGCGTCATGGTCAACCTCCTGCGCTCCACCACCAAAGTATGTCGCTGAGAAAAATGACTGAATTCAGTAAACCAGCAATCGTTGGCTGCATGACATCAGGTATTATTATGGGCACCATCTATGGTTTGATGCCTTTATCACTCAGTCAAAGTCATTTCAGCACCGATCAAGTTGGTGCATTGATGGCAGCCACTATTCTGGGCGGAATGATCATACAACCGATTATCAGCAAGCTGTCCGTCATCATGAGCAAAACTGTTCTATTGGTAATGATTTCATTACTGGGGGTATTCGCCGTAGGAATGGCCTATCTCTTCGAACATTACATTGTCATGATAGTGTCACTGGCTTTGTTGGGAATGTCGTCTTTTGCACTGTACCCCATTGCGATCACGCTTGCCTGTGACAAGCTGGATGCGTCCTATATTGTAGTGGCAAGCCAGGTCATGTTGTTAAGTTACAGTATTGGTTCTGTCGTTGGGCCACTGGTAGCAGGGCATTTTATGCTACATCACTACTTTAAGGTTCAGTACCATGGGCTGATGAGTTTCTTTTTCATCGTGTTATTGGCTACCGCGATTTATATGCTGCTGGCGAGTTTGTACCGCAAAGACCGTGTACTGGCACGCTAGATAGCCTAAAAAACATTCAGACTGAAACCACAAACAACAGAAAAATTGAGGGGATAAAATGCAAATACAACAAGCCAGCAAAGCTGATTTTTCAGTATTGATTCAGATTTGGGAAGCCTCTGTACTTGCTACTCATGATTTTTTGCCTAAGTCAATGATTGAAGTTTTACGCCCACAGATCCTTAACGATTATTTGCCCAATCTCACTGTTTATAAAGCGGTAGATGAACAAGATAATATCGTAGGGTTTATTAGTACCGATCAACATCGAGTAGAAATGTTGTTTATTGCGCCACAAGCACGGAGAACAGGGATCGGTAAGATGTTACTGCAATTTGCTATTAATGAATTACAGATCAAAGAATTAGATGTAAACGAGCAAAATACACAAGGCGTCGGCTTCTACCAATATATGGGATTTCAGATATTTTCTCGTTCAGAGCTTGATGGTCAAGGGAATCCATTTCCTCTATTACACATGAAACTGGCTTGAAAACGGGAGAATGTTAAAAATGAATAATACATAAATAAGATAAATATATAAAATAAAAATATCATTTAAGGAATAATTTGTTAAATAAAAATAGGCATTATTTTAAAAAAATAATAATAGCGTAATATTCTTTACTAGAAAAAATAAATAAATTTAAAGTAAAGGCATATTTTGTAAACATATGAGTAGAATTTGATAAATCAATGATATAATGAAGTCTCTCTATTCCCATCACCTTTCAAGTTACAGCTTTGCTGGCTACGTCCACATCCCTTAGTCACGTAGTTATAAACACAGAGTTCGCTCTGCTCGGGGATTTACCCTTTTGCCACTGTGCTGCAACTTGAAATCGAGTGAGTATAAATATTTTTTACTTTTGTTGAGCTTGAATTAATGAGTTATTTACAACAACCTACGTCTTCAGGAATGAAGCTATTTGCTGATCTTGTCGGAAAACGTATTATCCCAGGGGAATTCTGGTATTCTTCCGCTACCCGTACTAAATTTGCACTACGCAGCCTTCTGACCCCCATTTCAACATTAAAATTGTTGAATGGTATTACCAAAACGCCTCATTATCTGGATATTTTGAAAAAACAACCCAGTTGGCCTTGCAAATTACATCGCCCTTACTTAAGCATTAATTTTAAACGTAACCAGATTGTCGGCGCTCTGAATGAGCATTATCAAATATTATTCAAACAGTTAGAATCTACTATTATTAATCGGATTTTTTCAGTTCATGCTTATTTACTGACAACCATCCAAGGGAAAAATGAAACATTTCTGATATATATTGACGCACTGGACAACCTGAATAAAGAAGGTGAACTCTCTTTCTATATTACTACCGCAGAGAACGTCATTCTGGCCAAGTGTGCTTTCACTTTATTAACGATTGATGGCAAACAGACACTATTTATTGGTGCACTACAAGGGCCAACTAAAGGGGATAATTCTCTGGAGATTATCCGCCATGCAACTAAAGAGTGTTATGGGTTATTCCCCAAACGCCTGTTGACTGAGGCTATTTGCCGTTTTGCCGATCATATGAATTGTGAACAGATCCTGGCAGCCAGTAACGAGACTCATATCTACCGTAGCATTCGTTATTGGCATAAAAAGAAAAATAAGATGGTAGCCGATTACAATTCTTTCTGGGAATCGCTAAATGGTGTCAGAAATGAAAATAATGATTTCCATTTACCATCATGCATAGAAAGAAAATCTTTGGATGAGATCCCCAGTAAAAAACGCGCCGAATATCGCCGTCGCTATCAATTACTGGATGATCTGGAAAATGATATCATGGCATCCCTGAAAGCCGCCTGACCTCCTGCCAGAAAGAAATAGTTCACTCAACGTGGCTTCGTCATTAACCATGTAAGATGCGTTTTAATGGCGGGCCATTCATTGAACAGAATGCTATAAACGCAAGTATCCCTTATCGAACCCTCTTTGGCCCGCATGTGATGACGTAAAATACCATCCAGCTTTGCCCCCAATCGTTCTATCGCCTTGCGGCTTTGGTGATTTAAAAAATGGGTACGAAGTTCCACCGCGACACATTCCAGTTCCTCAAATGCATACTGTAACAATAAAAATTTTGCTTCCGTATTAATTGCAGTGCGTTGGACAGAATGCGCATACCATGTAGAACCAATTTCCAGTCTGGGAATATTCGCATCAATATTCATATAAGTTGTCATACCAACTGCCATCCCCGTGGCATTATTGATGACAGCAAAAGGCAACATATTGCCCTTGGCATGCAGGGTTAAACGACGTTCAATTTCCGCCTGGACATTGACAGGTTCAGGCACACTGGCATACCACAGCTTATGTAACTGCCCATCCTCAATAGCACGAACAAATTCATCATGTCTATCATGTGACAAAGGCATTAAAGTTACACTTTTTCCGGTTAACGTAACCCAATCTGTTATTTTTCCCATAATTACATTCCCCTACACTTATTTCTATCACACTTAACTTTCTATCAAGGCTTAATTATTCATCATTCCGTAAGAATATATTCACAGTATGCACAGTTAAAAACATGCGGCAACCATAAATAAGAGGAATTTCTCGCCTCAATAGATTTTCATTAAGGAGCGATTGAAGCTCTATTTCATGATATTTGTCACAATCAATTAACAAAGTGGTTCCAATAATGCCGGAACTGTCTAAATTTAATTATCATCTCATCCGACCACTTAGCTGTTTAGCTTCATACGGAAAACAATAATATTCTTGAGCTACCAAATATTTGATGGAGAATGCAATGAGCAATTACCCTCACCTGCTTGCACCGCTGGATTTGGGCTTTACCACACTAAAAAACCGTGTATTGATGGGTTCAATGCACACGGGGCTTGAAGAACATCCCGACGGTGCCCAACGTTTGGCCCAATTTTATGCAGAACGGGCAGCGGGAGGCGTCGCACTGATTGTGACCGGCGGTATCGCACCAAACCCACAGGGCGTTGTTGCGGCAGGAGCAAGCATCCTGAATAGTGAAGCTCACCTGCCCCACCACAAGCTTATTACAGAGGCGGTACATCAGGCTGGGGGAAAGATTGCTTTACAAATCCTGCATGCCGGACGCTACAGCTATCAGAAAAATTCCGTTGCGCCTTCGGCCATTCAAGCTCCGATTAACCCCTTTATGCCGAGAGAAATGTCTGAGGATGACATCCGGCAGACAATCAAGGATTTTGCCCACTGTGCCCAGCTGGCACAACAAGCTGGCTATGATGGCGTGGAAATCATGGGTTCAGAAGGTTATCTCATCAATCAGTTTCTGGTCACACGCACCAATCATCGACAGGATAAATGGGGGGGAACTTTCGAAAACCGCATACGCTTTGCGCTGGAAATTGTCAAAGCAGTCCGCGCTATCACGGGGGAGCGTTTTATCATCATCTACCGCCTTTCTATGCTGGATTTAGTGGAAGATGGCTCCAATTGGCAAGAGATCGAACAACTGGCACGGGAGATTGAAAAAGCAGGGGCATCCATTATCAATACCGGTATCGGCTGGCATGAAGCCAATATCCCAACGATTGCAACGATGGTGCCCAGAGCCGGATTTAGCTGGGTTACGCAAAAATTGATGGGAAAAGTCAGCATCCCTTTGATTACAACCAACCGCATCAACACCCCCCGGGTTGCCGAACAAATTCTCAGTGAAGGCTGTGCCGATATGGTTTCTATGGCACGCCCGTTTCTCGCTGATGCCGAGTTTGTATTGAAAACCGAACAGGAGCGTGCTGATGAAATCAATACCTGCATAGGCTGCAACCAAGCCTGTCTGGACAGAGTTTTTGTCGGCAAGCTGACGTCTTGTCTGGTCAATCCACGCGCCTGCCATGAAACCGAATTTATTGCCGCGCCTGCCATAGCCCCCAAAATCATTGCGGTTATTGGTGCCGGACCGGCGGGATTATCCTTTGCGGTCACAGCAGCCAGCCGAGGACACCATGTCACGCTGTTTGAACGAGAAAACCACATTGGTGGACAGTTTAATATCGCTAAACAGATCCCCGGCAAAGAAGAATTCCATGAAACTTTACGCTATTTTGAACGCCAATTAGCCTTGAACGGCGTCGAAGTATGCCTCAACCATACGGCAACTACCGACCAACTTTTATCGTTTGATGAAATTGTCATAGCGACAGGGATCATGCCACGCATCCCCAATATTGATGGTATTGAACATGAAAAGGTACTGACTTACCTTGATGTTTTAAAACATAAGCAGCCCGTCGGAATGCGTGTCGCTATTATTGGTGCTGGAGGTATTGGTTTTGATACTGCTGAGTATCTGAGTCAAAACGGACAAAGTTCCAGTTTGAGTAGCCATGCTTTTAGCCATGAGTGGGGAATTGATCGAACAATTATGCATAGGGGAGGATTACGACCAGAAGGTGCGCAGGTCGAGCATTCCCCGCGTAAAATTTATCTGCTGCAACGCAAAGATTCCAGGGTCGGGGATGGCTTAGGAAAAACCACAGGTTGGGTGCATAAAACCAGCCTGTTAATGCGGGGCGTAACCATGTTAAACAGTGTCCAGTACTTGAAGATTGATGATCAGGGATTGCATATCCGTCGTGGCGATGAACAACAATGTCTGGAAGTGGATAATGTAATTATTTGCGCAGGACAGGAGCCATTGAAAACACTCTATCAACCGTTACAGGCAATGGGAAAAAGTGTACATATCATTGGTGGAGCAGATATCGCGGCCGAATTGGACGCACGTAGGGCAATCGATCAAGGCACCCGATTGGCACTTAAAGTGTAATAAATGGAGCCACTAAAGGCAAAGGCGGTGATAATTTGTACTCAACCAATTATCACCGTTCTTATTCTGATTAACGCTGCGCCAGCCGATCAGCCGAGATACGAGACTCTTCGGCCTGACACGCGGCGGCAGTAAACAGCACATCGGTGGAAGAGTTCAACGCAGTTTCAGCAGAATCTTGCACTACACCTATAATCATACCTATTGCAACAACCTGCATGGCTATTTCATTGGAAATTCCAAACATACTGCATCCCAACGGAATCAACAATAAAGAACCCCCAACAACCCCCGAAGCACCACATGCAGCAACAGCAGAGACTATACTCAACAAAATGGCTGTCGGTATATCAACATTAATTCCCAATGTATTCACAGCGGCTAATGTCAATATGGTTATAGTCACTGCTGCTCCCCCCATATTAATGATCGCCCCCAAAGGAATAGAAATAGAATAGGTATCTTCATTTAAATTCATGCGACGACACATTGCCATATTAACTGGAATATTTGCCGCAGAACTGCGAGTGAAGAACGCAGTTATTCCACTTTCACGCAAGCAAACGAAAACTAACGGGTAAGGATTACGGCGAATTTTCCAAAAAACAATTAATGGATTAATTACTAAAGCAATGAAAACCATACACCCTAACAATACAGACAATAATTGCACATAATCTAATAAAACATTAAACCCTGTTGTTGCAATCGTTGAAGATACCAATCCAAAAATACCAATCGGTGCAAAACGAATAATCACACGCAAAACTTGCATTACGGCTTCGGCTAGATCATGAACTATAAATTTAGTTGATTCTTTTCCATGACGTAAAGCAACACCTATTCCTGTTGACCAGGCCAATATACTAATATAGTTGGCATTTATAAGAGCATCAATAGGATTCGCTACTATATTAAGTAATATCCCTTTCAAAACTTCAATAATGTTTTCTGGTGGTAATACCTGAATATCATTCGTCACTAACGTCAACGTCGATGGAAACAGCAGACTACCAATTACAGCTACAATCGCTGCCAGAAAGGTTCCTAACAAATATAGGAACAGTATGGGACCAATGTTAGTTTTTTGACCTGCTTTATAATTTGCAATCGAGGACATAACCAATACCCATACTAAAAAAGGTGCTGCCGCTTTTAATGCTCCTACAAAAAGTGTTCCTAACAATTCGGATGATTTAGCCACAGAAGGAGCCAACCATGCCAGTAATATACCTGCCATTAAACCGATAGATATTTGTGTAACGAGGCTTCCCTGCATAATATATTTTACAAACCCTTTTTGTTTTTTTTCCATAGCCTTTCCAATTGATATTTATACTTAATGAATCTGCCTGTTTTAATTTATATTTACTTTTTCAAGACAAGAAAATTTGGAAAGCTATAATCAACCCAACAAACAAAAATATCAACATTTAGTAACAAATTGATCACATTTGTGTGATCAAAACAACAATTTTCACCCTTTCAAATACATTACACAATGAATCACTACAATACGATTTCTATACCAATCCAACTTCAAGATACGTGTTATATTTCCTCGCGCAGCGGGGAAATATAAGGCCTCGTATCGTCTTGCGTAGTTAAATTAACGCGATGCTCGACTTTCGTGGTGAGTTGAAATGACATAGCCGCTCCTTTATAACTTTAAGTCGCCAAACTGAGAGAAATAAAGGAACAAAGGCTATGTCACAGCAAGATTTTATCATTTGGGTGTTTTGTTGTGTAGATGACAATTTAACGCATTTACAACAAGGTATGCGATTCAGAAGT